>CALFIA010000196.1 GCA_937876275.1 uncultured Actinomycetes bacterium
CCTTCGTTATGCCAACCGTCGTCGTGGCACTCGCGTTCCGAAGTCTGGTGGGCTCAGCACTACCGCAGGGATTCGCGATCGTCGTGCTGGCTCACGCTTATGTGAATCTCGCCGTCGTGGTGCGCATCGTTGGCTCACAATGGGCGCAGCACGATGACCGATACGCGAACGCCGCTCGCACGCTGGGCGCATCGTCAATCACGGCATTTCGCACGATCACGCTTCCTTACCTGCGATCGTCGATCATCTCGAGCGCTGTGGTCGTTTTCATCTTCAGTTTCACCTCACTCGGCATCATCGTTCTACTCGGGGATTCCTCCACTCGCACGCTGGAATCTCAGATTCTGCGACGCACATCCGTTCTCCTCGATTTTCCTGCCGCAGCAGCTCTTGCCGTACTTCAGCTCCTCGTCATTTGCGTCGTGATCGGACTCGGAGCGCTCGCCTCGCGTCAGCGTGGGCGGCAGAAGCCAGTGCGCAGCGCGTTGCTATCGATGCCCACCAAGCCGGCTGCTCGAATGGTGATTCGACTCATCGCAGTGACGAGCTGCGCCATCGTGCTTCTTCCCGTTCTCGCCCTCCTCCTGGCGTCGGTCCGGTCTCACTCCGGTCTCACAACCTCGTGGTGGACCTCGATCAATGCGATCGACGCGGGAACTACTCGCATTGGCTCCCCCATCGCGTCATTGGCGCAGTCAGTGCAATTCGCCGTCATCACCGGAATCGTGGCAAGTGTTATCGGCGGTTGCGCCGCCTTGGCCGTGCTCGCCCATCGATGGGGGCGCTTTATCGCCATCTTCGCGATCATTCCGCTCGGAGTCTCGGCCGCCACGTTGGGTCTTGGCATGCTGCTCGCATTCGGACGACCACCTATTGATCTTCGGGCAAGTGGCCTGCTCATTCCGCTCGCGCACTCGCTTGTGGCTGTGCCGCTCGTGGTCGCGGTCATCACCCCAGCACTGCGCGGAATAGATCCGCGCGCACGCGACGTTGCCGCGACCTTGGGCGCGCGGCCTACGCGGGCCTTCTTCACGGCTTATGGCCCGACGCTGCGCACGGTAATGCTTGCCGCGGGAGGCCTGGCCTGCGCAGTCTCGCTGGGAGAGTTCGGTGCCGCATCCTTTCTTGCGCGTACCGGCGCACCCACCGTGCCAATCCAGATCGTGCGACTGCTGAGCCGGCCAGGCGAGCAGTCGTATGGTGTTGCTGCCGTGATGTCGGTGATCCTCATTGCTGTCACCCTCGCGTTGGTACTCGCGGTCGACAGGCTCGGAAGGAGAAGCGGTGCACTACGCACTTCGCACTGATCAACTCGTCGTCGGCTATGACGGCTGGGTCTCCGAGCCGATCGACCTCGATGTCGAGCACGGCAGCATCACGGCGATTCTCGGCCCAAGCGGCTGCGGAAAGTCAACGCTGCTCTCCACCATTGCGGGGATTCGAGAATCCATCAGCGGAAAGGTGCTGATTGACGACGTTGATGTCACTCGCCTTCCGGCACATGAGCGCACAGTCGGAATGGTCTTCCAAGAACCTCTGCTTTTCCCGAACTACGACGTGGCACGCAATGTCGGATACGGACTCGAACGCCAGGGCGTCTCGCGCAACAGCGCTCGAGAGCGAGCAGTCGAGCTATTGGAGTGGGTGGGTCTCGCCGGGTTCGGCAACCGTTCGGTCGACGAGCTCAGTGGTGGCCAGGCTCAGCGGGTTGCCCTCGTTCGCGCATTAGCGCCGAATCCGGCGATCCTGCTGCTCGATGAACCGTTCAGTGCCCTCGATGTCGATCTTCGTCAGCATCTCGCGCGTGAAGTCGCGGAGCTCCTGCGCCACCGTGGAGTGACCGCTGTTCACGTCACTCATGATCCTGGCGAGGCTCATGCGATGGCTGATCACGTCATGAACTTCGGCGACCTCGTCACGTGACGTCGCGAACTTCGAACGCTCGCCCAGGGCGAGGCCCATTCGTTACGCAGCCAGTAGAAGCCCAGCAGCCTGCATCGGCCCTTGAGCAGGAGCATCCGCGGGCACCTGATCAATAAAGAGATGTGCCACCCGCTTCTTCAGCCCGAAGAGTGCCGGGTCGGGTACTGCGGCAGTAATGGTCTTCTCGAAAATCATGAAGGTGTCATTGATCGCCG
>CALFIA010000197.1 GCA_937876275.1 uncultured Actinomycetes bacterium
CGCGTAATGCGCCGCCATCGAGGCACCAGCCTCATATGCCAGGCGGCGACCTTCGAGAGGATCCCCTCAGCAGCTTCAATTACTGCTTGCTCGTTACCGGATTCTTCCACCGTTGTTCCTCCCGTTTTGGTTCGCCCTAAATAACGAACGATCGATAACTAACTGTGCGCAAATTTCCGCGACTTTTTGTTGCTTTGATGCAGATCGAGCCCACCCGACCTGCTCCCGCTCACACCGCACAATCCGGCGTGGAGTGTGCGACCGTACTCACCGCCTGTGACAGCGCCCTTAGGTGTGCATGTAGCGGCGAACGCGCCGCGATTATTCCCGCTCGTGAGAATTTCTTTTTCTCATGGCGCTGGGTTGTCGCTTTCGTCTTCAAGTGCCTGACGCAACGCTTCCGGGCCAGAAACTGTGAATCCGCCGTGCGACAAAAGTTGATCAAACAGCGAACCGGTCGCCACTTCAACAACGCAGCTACTGATCTCGTTTGCGATACACAGATAGTTGCTTTCTGCATTTCGAAGTAGTGAATACCCAAGATTTATTTCAAGATTCGCTACATCGACAAAGCCCCGGCCTCTGTCGGGATCATGTGTCCAGAGCAACCGAATGTCGGATTCGCCATCGACATGCACGGTAAGCCAACCATCGGTCGAGCACGCCGTGACTTCGCACCGTCGATAGACACACTCCTCGTGGTCCCATGAATGGGTCACCTGAATGAAATGCCACTGATGCCCTGGCGTAAAGGCTTTGCACTCATGCGAGTCGATCGAGCAAATCTCACCCTCAGTGTTCGTCAACTCACTTTTCATCGTGATCTCCTGCCGTCTCGACGGATTCCCGGGACTCATCTGATTCGTCGTTGATTCGTTGCCCGGTACTCCAGTCGAAGAGTGGCTGCGCTGGCTTTGGCGCCCGGAAATGTTCGCCACATGTGCTCCAACCTTCGACCGAAACACTTCCGCCATTTTGGGAACCGCATACTTCACAAAAAGGCCGCTTGAAAGCCCATCTACTTCGTGGCATTTCGCACCTTCTCCAGTTTGAGGCGCGCTGCCTTCAGCGGGTGCGTAAGCGATCCGTCGTCGCCGATAGCGACGCCACCGCCCTCAGCCAGAACCAATGCGCCGACGTACCCTTCGGCGATCCGCCCACCGTGGCCTTCGTTTTTGACGTACAGGTCCGCTCGCCGCAGCACATTCATCAGCTGCCCCCACTGCCACCCTGGGTAGTTCTTATTCACGTAGTCACGCGTGAATCCCCGGCCTATCGGAATGGGGTGCCCATAGCGAGCAAGCTCACGAACGTCATCGGCAGTGAAGTAGTGGTCGAGACGCTCCACCGCTTCATCTTGTTGGTTTTCCATGTTGATCCTTTCGGACCGACACTTCTGGCATTGCATAACCCACGACTCTTTG
>CALFIA010000198.1 GCA_937876275.1 uncultured Actinomycetes bacterium
CGAACATCGGGGTGATCTTCACGTGCCTGGGCGCGACGCTCCTCGTTGCCCGTGACGATGCCGGTGATGCGCATGCCCGGAGTCGCGGAGATCAGCGGCGGGTGGAAGACGCGACCTGCTAGGCCATAGCCGAACAGGACGACGCGAAGATCTGGGGTCATGGCCCCATTCAATCAGCTGGGGCCGGTCGCCACGGACTATTCGAGGCCGCGGACCATTCCGTACACCTGGGTGCGCAGCTCGGCGAAGCGCTGGTCATTGCGAGTCTCCATCTGCGAACGGGGGAACGGAATGTCGACCTTGACGACGTCGCGCACCTTGGCGGGCTTTCCGTGCAGAACCACGATCTCATCGCTGAGATAGACCGCTTCATCAATGTCATGGGTGACCATCAACGTGGTGATGCCGAAGTCGTCGCGCACCTTGAGCACGAGATCTTCGAGATCGAATCGGGTCTGGGCGTCGACGGAGGCAAACGGCTCGTCCATCACCAGGATGCTCGGGCGCACGGCTAGTGCCCGAGCGATCGAAACGCGCTGCTGCATACCGCCTGAGAGCTGCCACGGGTACTTGCTCTCTGCGCCCTCGAGGCCGACCTCTGCGAGCGACGCCTTGATGCGCTCCTTGCGCTCGGCCTTGCTGAGGTTCTGGTTCTTGAGCGGCAGTGCGATGTTCTTCTCGACATTGAGCCAGGGCATGAGTGAGCGCGTGTAGTCCTGAAGCACGACTGCAAGGTCATCGGGCGACGAGCTGATCTTCTTGCCACGCACGAGGATCTCACCGGCGGTGGGGCGTGCAAGACCGGTCAGCAGTCGCAGGAGGGTCGTCTTGCCGACGCCAGAGGGGCCAACAATCGAGACGAAGTGACCGTCCTGGACCTCGTAGCTCACATTGTCGAGCACGTGCGTGGTGCCCTTGGGAGTCTTGTACTCCATGCTGACGCCGTTGACGGAAATTGCGGTGGCCATGGCTACTCGTTCCCCAATGCGCGGTCGTGGTTCATGATGCGAGCTTCTTTTGTCCGATGTACCAGCGGAGCGACCAGCGCTCGACCAGGTCGAAGATGATGTTGAGGGCAAAACCGAGTAAGCCCAGGAGAACGACGCCTGTCCAGGCATCGAGGATCATGAACGAGTCGATCGAGATCGTCGTGAACGCGCCGATGCCAAATCCTGAGCCGAGGATTTCGGAGGCAATGGTGACGACGAAGGCAATCTGGAGTGACACCTGTAAGCCCGACCAGATGATCGGCGAGGCATTCGGCACTCGCACCTTCCACATCATCTGGAAGGGAGTCAGCCGAAAGACCTTGCCTGTGTCCAGGAGTGTGGGATCGGTCGCTCGGAATCCCTGCATCGTCGAGAGCAGAGTCGGGAAGCAAGCGGCGACGGCAACTGCCGCAATGCGCATCTGCGCGTCAAGGCCGAAGAACAGGATGAACACGGGGACGGTGGCGACCGGAGGGATAGAACGCAGGAAGTCGATGACGGGCTCGAAGTAGCGGCTCACGCGCGGCGAGGCGCCGAGCAAGGCGCCGAGGGTCACGCCGGCGAAGATGCCGATGAAGTAGCCGGCGAAGAGATTGCGCAGGCTGGGCACGACGTGGATCGGCACGTACTGCCAGATCCAGTTGAACTTGAACTGCTCCCAGATGGCCGACAGCGGCGGGAAGAACGGATCGACGGAATCCGCACTCCATGTCCACCACCACCAGATGAGCAGGATCGGGAGCCAGATGCCGACGATGAAGCGGATGATCCGCGAGTTCAGGAGTCTCATGACGCCGTCCAGAAGATGAAGCGGCGCTGCAGGAACACCACGAGTCGGCTGACGGCTAGGCCCAGGATTCCCAGGATCAGCACGATTGCGAAGGTGGCGGAGTTCTGGCCGTTGGTCTCGGTGAGCAGCAGGTCGTGCCCGAGTCCGGGTGCACCGCCGACGAGTCCGGCCACGACCGCCACGATCATCGCGGCTGAGACGCTGATGCGGATGCCGATGGCGATGTAAGGGGAAGCAGCGGGAAGTCGTGCGTAGAGCACCTGCTTCGTCTTGCCCATTCCGTAGCAGCGCATGGTCTCGATGAGCACGGGATCAGCGTCGCGCACGCCGTACGCCGTCTGGATCGCCAAGGCGAATACGATGGCGAAGACGACGAGGAAGACGCCCATCTGCAGCGTGGGGCCGAAGACCAGGATCGTGATCGGGATGATGACGATCGGCGGGATCACCTTGAAGAAGTCGAAGGTGAACTTCGTCGAGATGAAGGCGAATCGGCTCAGGCCGATCAGGATGCCAACCGGGATCGCGATAGCGACAGCGATCAAGAAGCCGTAGAGGGCCATCTGAATGGTCTGCCAGATGGAATCCCAGGTCTCGCTCATGAAGAGCATGTTCCACAGCTCAGCGAGGGTGGAAGTGGCGGTAGGAACGGAAGAACCGGCCAGGGGGCCCCATGTGGTGGCGATCTGCCAGATCAGCAGTGCCACCACTGCGGATACCAATCCTGCGGGTATCCGAAGGGGCTTCCCTGACACGGTTCTCCGTTCTTACTCGACTGAATTACGAGATGGTGCGTGAGCTACTAGCCGCGGTACTGCGTGTAGAGCAGGCCTGCAGTGTCGAGCGGCTTGGTGAGGAACCCGAGTGCGAGCATCTTGCTGGCCGGGTTCTGCACATCGAGCTTCACGACCGTCTTGGGGTAGTACGGCGGGTTGGCTGCGAGTGCCTGAGCAACTGTGGCTCCGGTCAGCTTGGTGCTTGCTGTCAGAACCTTGGTCATGTTGGCCTTGGAAGCCATCGCGAAGGCATTGGCCTGGGCGATCGACTTCTGGAAGGCAAGCACGGTTGCCGGGTACTTCGCGGCAAAATCAGCCGTGGTCACCCACATGCCGATCGCCTGCT
>CALFIA010000199.1 GCA_937876275.1 uncultured Actinomycetes bacterium
TATCACGGCTCCATGGAGCAGTACTTCCTCGCCAAGGCCGAGCTCTTCACCGCCGCGCATGCGAAGCGCGCCGTGATCGGCGTCGACGACGAGTGGGGAGCGCGTCTGGCGCACGAGTGCGAGATCGAAGCCACGACCTGGTCGGCGCAGGGCCACGCTGCTGACTGGCATGTCACGCAGGGCACCAATGGCATCACCATCAGCGGCCCTGGTGAGACCTGCGAGATCGAGTTTCACCTGCCCGGTGCCTTCAATCGCGCCAATGCGGTGTGTGCCTTCGCGATGCTGCGCGCCATCGGAGTCCCTGCTGCTGACATTGCTCGTTCATGGGCGAATGTCGCAGTGCCAGGTCGCATGGAGGATGTCTCCGCGGGTTTTCCGGTGCGAGTTCTCGTCGACTACGCCCACACGCCCGATGCCGTGGAGCGGGCGCTCACTGCGGCTCGTGGCGAGGGCCGTCTGATTGCCGTGATCGGCGCGGGTGGTGATCGTGATCGTGGCAAGCGCCCGGAGATGGGCGCCCTCGCGGCGCGCCTGGCCGATGGCGTGTGGATCACCGACGACAATCCTCGTTCAGAGGATCCGGCTGCGATCAGGGCAGCCGTGCGCGAGGGAGTCATGACAGTGCCGGCAGACCTGCGCGCCGAGGTCAGCGAGACTGGCGACCGCGCTCGCGCTATTCACGAGGCCATCTCCGCAGCCCGGCCCGGCGATGTCGTCGCAATCTTGGGCAAGGGTCACGAAAGCGGGCAGGACGTCGCCGGCATAGTGACCGACTTCGACGATCGCGTGGTCGCAAGAGCTGCACTTGCCGAGATCTTCGGGGCTTCCGCATGATCGCGCTGAGCGTCGCACAGGTGTGTGAGGCGACGTCTGGAGTTGCTCATCATCTTTCGGACGCCGACGTGATCGTTGACGTGCGCATCGACTCACGTGACATCAGCGAGGGTTGCCTGTTTGTGGCGATCAAGGGCGAGCGCGCCGACGGCCACGATTTCGCTGCTGAGGTCATTGCGGCCGGCGCTCGAGCAGTGCTCTCCGCTCGCGAGCTCGATCAGCCGTGCATCGTGGTCGATGACCCAGTGCTGGCCCTCGGTCGTCTCGCGCACTGGGTGCGCATGAATCTGCTGAGCGCGACCGTCGTGGGCGTGACCGGCTCAAGCGGAAAGACCAGCACCAAGGAGCTCATCGCAGGGATTCTCGCGGCTGACGGCCCGACCGTGTGCCCGCAGGGCTCGTACAACACCGAGGTCGGGGTGCCGCTCACGATCCTTCAGGCTGACGAGAGCACGAAGTACCTCGTCCTCGAGATGGGCATGCGCGGCGAAGGCCAGATTCGCTATCTCACCGAGATCGCCGAGCCTTCCGTTGGCGTCATCGTCAATGTTGGCACCGCTCATATGGAGCTGCTGGGCAGTCGAGAGGCGATAGCCCACGCGAAGGGCGAGATCATCGAACGGCTGCCGGCCAGTGGCTTTGCGGTTCTTCACGGTGACGACCCCCTTGTCATGGCCGAAGCCAATGACACGAACGCGACCATCGTGAGCTTCGGCAGGGGAGTGGACTGCAATGTGCGGGCCACCGATGTGCGCCTCGACGCCGCGGCTCGGCCGTCGTTCACCCTGCATTACAAGAACGAGGCTGTAGCCGTGACCCTCAAGGTGCACGGTGAGCATTTCGTGCAGAACACGCTCGCTGCTGCCGCCGTCGCGCTCTCGCTCGGCATCCACATTGACGTTGTTGCCGCTGAGCTGCGCATCGCTGGCCTTGACAGCAAGTGGCGCATGGAGGTTCACGAGCTCGACAATCACGTCACTCTGATCAACGACAGCTACAACGCGAACCCCGAGTCGATGCGTGCCGCACTTGCCGCGACCGCATCGATGGCCGCCGGTCGCCGCAGCTGGGCAATTCTGGGCGAGATGCGCGAACTGGGCGAGTCATCACGCAAGGAGCATGAATCACTCGGTCGCGCCGCTGCAGCCATGGGCATTGACCGACTCGTCTGCATCGGCGATGCCCTTACCGCCACGCATGAGGCGGCCGAAGCTGCCGGCCTGAAATCCGTTCTCGTCACCGATATTCAGGACGCCGTGAGCATCGTCACGAATGAGGCGATCACCGGCGACGTGATCTTGGTGAAGGCCTCCCGGGGCATAGCCTTGGAGCGAGTTGCCGACGCCCTGTCGGCCTGGAATGGCGGTGCGGAGTGAGACTCGTAGTCATCGCCGCCGGCATTGCCACGCTGTTCTCGCTCATCGGCACGCCGATCCTGATCAAGCTCCTGGCCCGTCGCAATTACGCGCAGGCCATTCGTGTGTCGACCGCGACCGAGGCGTACCCCGAGCACTCGGGCAAGAAGGGCACGCCGTCGATGGGCGGTGTCGCGATCATCATCGCGGTGGTCGCCGGGTATTTCGGTGCGCATCTTCTTGCCTGGCGGCCGCTGACCGCCTCGGGCCTGCTCGTGGTCTACCTGATGGTCGGTCTCGGGCTTGTCGGCCTGGCCGATGACTACCTGAAGGTCTTCAAGCAGCGCAGCACCGGCCTTCGTGCGCGCACGAAACTCATCGGCCAGGCGATTGTTGCGCTGAGCTTCGCGTGGATGTCGATTCACTTTGCCGATGACATGGGGCAGACCCCGGCCTCGCAGGCGATCTCCTTCGTGCGCGACACCGCGATCGTGCTGCCCGTTGGCCTTTTCCTGCTGTGGGTCTGGTTCCTCATCACGGCAACCACCAACGGCGTGAACCTGACCGATGGTCTCGACGGTCTGGCCATCGGTGCCTCGATCATGAGCTTCCTGGCCTACGTGCTCATCAGCATCTGGCAGTACGGCCAGAACTGCGGCTTCCTCGACTCGGCGCAGTGCTACAACACCACTGATCCACTCGACCTTGCACTAGTCGCGGCCGCGGCAGCGGGCGCGAGCTTCGGCTTCCTGTGGTGGAACACCTCGCCCGCCCGCATCTTCATGGGCGACACCGGCTCGCTTGCGCTCGGTGGCGGTATCGCCGGGCTTGCGATTCTCTCGCGCACCGAGCTGCTGCTTCCGTTCATTGCCGGCCTGTTCCTCATCACCTCGCTCAGTGTCATCGGTCAGGTCGGCTCCTTCAAGCTCACGGGGAGGCGCATATTCCGAATGGCTCCGCTGCATCATCACTTCGAGATGCTCGGTTGGGCCGAGGTGCAGATCGTCGTGCGCTTCTGGATCATTCAGGGTCTGTGCATTGGCATCGGCCTGACCTTGTTCTACGCCGAATGGGTGCGCGCGTGAGCTCGAGAAGAGCCAACGCAGGAGAACTCTCATGAGCAGCAACATCAACGACGCCCACCGTCTCTCGGACTGGTCGCAATGGACTGTCACGGTCGCGGGTATCGGTATCGCCGGCTTCTCGTGCGCTGATGCACTGATGCAGCTGGGGGCGAAGGTCATCGTCATCGATGCAGGCGATGGCGAGAAGCAGCGTGAGCGTGCCGAGATCCTCACCACCCTCGATGCCGAGGTGCGGCTCGGCTATGAGGGCATGGCGCCCGACTGCGACCTGCTCGTTGTCTCGCCCGGCCTGCGCCCAAGCGCCCCGGTCATCGTCGAAGCACTCGAACGCGGCATTCCCGTCTGGGGCGAACTCGAGCTTGCTTGGCGGCTGCGTCACCCTGACACCGCTGCTGCCTGGCTGACGGTTACCGGCACGAATGGCAAGACCACCACCACGCTGATGCTCGAGTCGATGCTTCGCGCAGCCGGCTACCGCACGACGTCTGCGGGCAACATCGGCAATTCACTTGTCGATGTCGTGATGCATGACGAGCTTGACGTCATTGCGGTCGAGGTCGGTGCTCCGCAGTTGCCCTTCGTGCACTCGGTCAGCGCAGTTGCCTCGGTCTGCCTGAACATCGCCGATGATCACATCGATCATTTCGGGTCGATGGAGGAATACATCGCCGCCAAGGCGCGCATCTTCGAGCGCACGCAGGAAGCGGTCGTCTTCAATGTCGAGGATTCCGTCACCCTCACCATGGTCGAGAACGCCGACGTGATCGAGGGCTGCCGCGCGATCGGCTTCACCCTGGGTGCGCCGGCCATCTCGATGCTCGGTGTTGTCGACGAGTACCTGGTTGACCGTGCCTTCATCGAGGAGCGGCAGACCTCTGCTCAAGAACTTGCCGTCGTCGATGACGTCCAGCCCGCTGCTCCGCATAACGTGGCCAATGCCCTCGCCGCGGCCGCCTTGGCTCGCGCGTTCGGCGTGCCGGCCACCGCCGTGCAGCAGGGCCTCCAGGATTTCGTCCCCGCCGCCCACCGCATCGCCCACGTCGGCGAGATCGGGGGAGTCACCTTCATCGATGACTCCAAGGCCACCAACGCCCACGCCGCCCAGACCTCCCTGCTGGCGTATCCGAGCATCATCTGGATAGCCGGGGGCATGGCCAAGGGCCAGGAATTCGACGATCTGGTGAAGCTGACCGCGTCCCATATCCGGGGAGTGGTGCTTCTAGGGGTCGATAGAGAGGTGATCGCGGGCGCATTGGGCCGACACGCGCCTGATGTCCCCAGAGTCGACCTCGATCGCACCGACACTGGGGCAATGGAATTGGCAGTGCGCGAGGCGATGGCCATGGCCCGCCCCGGCGATACCGTGCTGCTTGCCCCCGGGTGCGCCTCGTGGGACATGTTCCGCGACTACACCCACCGCGGCACCGAGTTCGCTGAAGCCGTGGCCCGCCTTGCCCAGGAGGGCGGCGCATGAGCCGCACCGAGAAGGACGCCTCGATCCGCCCGAAGCGCGGCGAGTCGAAGAAGTCGTCGGACGCCCAGAAGGCCAAGGAGACCCCGACCAACCGGGTGTACCTGCTCTTCAACCACCCGCTGAGCACCTATTACCTGCTGCTCGGCGCGACCCTTCTGCTTCTCGTGCTCGGCCTGATCATGGTGCTGTCGGCCTCGAGCATCGAGAGCCTGAAGTTCTCCGGCTCGAGCTACACCCTCTTCCTGCGTCAGCTGATGTTCGCCGTTGCCGGCGTGATCATGATGTTCATCGTCGCGCGGCGCACGAGCATTCAGTTCTGGCGCGGCATCTCGGTCGGTCTGCTCGGCTTCGCGATCATCAGCCTGATCGTCGTGCTCGTGATCGGTGTATCCGTCGCAGGCCAGAAGAACTGGATCGATCTCTTCGGCCCGTTCCGATTCCAGCCCTCGGAGTTCGCGAAGCTTGCGCTCGTGGTGTGGGGCGCTGATCAGCTCGCTCGAAACTTCCGTGAGCGTTATAGCTGGAAGACCTTGCTCATGCCCGTACTGCCGGTTGCGCTCGCCATGATGGCGCTGATCATGCTCGAGGGCGACTTCGGCAATACCTTCCTGCTCGGCTTGATCTTCCTCGGCATGCTGTTCGCTGCCGGTGCCCCGATGCGACTTTTCGCATTTGCGGCAGGTGCGGCCGCACTCGGCATGCTTATCGCGAGCATGGCTGCGCCGTATCGCATGGAGCGCTTCACTGCGTGGCTGGATCCGAATGCCGACCCGCTGGGCGCCGCGTATCAGGTGAACCAGGGCCAGCTGGCTCTGGGCACCGGCGGTTGGCTGGGCGTTGGTGTCGGCGCCAGCCGGGAGAAGTGGGGCTCACTGCCCGAGGCTCACACTGACTTCATCTTCTCGGTGATCGGCGAAGAGCTCGGTCTCGTCGGAACGATCACGATCATCCTGCTCTTCGCGATCCTGGCGTTCGCGATCTTCCGGCTCAGTCGCACGACCGATGATCGCTTCGTGCGCTTTGCTGCTGCCGGTGTCGGCTGCTGGATCGTCGGTCAGACTGCGCTGAATATCGGCGCCGTGCTTGGCCTGCTGCCGATCACCGGCGTTCCGCTGCCTCTCGTCTCGTATGGCGGTTCATCGCTGATACCCACTCTCGCTGCCATCGGCATGCTCCTCGCGTGTGCGAGGAATGAACCGGCAGCGCGCACGGCCCTGCGACGCAGGTCGACTGCAGAGTCCCTTCGGCGCAGGTGATCAGGTCATGAGCGAACTTTCCGTCGTCTTGGCCACCGGCGGAACTGCCGGTCATATCGAGCCGGCACTGAATCTGGCCGATGCCCTCCGTCGTGTTGATCCGACCGTGCGCATCACCGTGATCGGCAGCAATCGAGGTCTCGAGACCACCTTGGTGCCCGCCCGCGGCTATGAGCTGCGCACCGTCGCCGCTGTTCCGCTTCCGCGCAAGCCCTCTGTCGATCTCTTGCTCGTGACACCGCGCGTCAGTGGTGCCGTGAGCGATGCCGCGGCCATCCTTAGAGAGGTCAAGGCTGACGTTGCCGTCGGCTTCGGTGGCTATGCCTCGCTGCCGACCTACCTTGCCGCCAGGCGCACCAAGACGCCGCTGGTGATTCACGAGGCAAATGCTCGAGCAGGTGTTGCCAACAAGCTCGGCGCACGCTTGACCCGCAACGTCATCACGACAGTGCCGGGTTCGCTTCCGCATGCCACCGTCATGGGCCTGCCGCTGCGCAGTGCCATCGCCAATCTTGATCGGCAGGCAACGCGGCAGGGTGCCCGTGATCATTTCGGCATACCCGCTGACGCGAAGGTGCTTCTGGTCTTCGGCGGCAGCCAGGGCGCCGCTCACTTCAACGCGGTCATCGCCGAATCACTGAGCCAGCTCACGAAGTCAGGTGTCTGGATCCTGCACGCGTTCGGCAGCAAGAACGAGACCCCCTCAGCTCAGCCCGGCTATATCCCCGTTCCCTATATCGATCGCATGGATCTTGCCTACGCCGCTGCCGATCTCGCGGTCACTCGCGCCGGCGCCATGACCTGCGCCGAGCTCTCTGCTGTCGGCCTTCCTGCCATCTACGTTCCTCTGCCCATCGGCAATGGCGAACAGCGACTCAACGCGCTACCGATCGTCGAGGCCGGTGGTGGCCTCATCGTCGATGACGCCGAATTCGATACCGATTGGCTGATGAATGCCGCGACTCATCTGCTCAATGACGCCGATGAGCTCGAGACCATGAGTGAGGCGGCCGCGAGTCTGGGCATTCGCGATGCCGATACGAGGCTCGCGGAGTTCGTGCTTGACGCGGCCAAGCGGGGAGCAACGCGATGAGCATCCCTGTCAGCGAGCTCGGCTCCGTTCACATCATCGGCATCGGTGGTGCCGGCATGTCAGGCATCGCTCGCATCCTTGTCGAGCGCGGTGTCAGGGTCAGCGGCAGCGACGCCAAGGATTCGCGCAGGCTCGCTGCGCTTCAGGCGATCGGTGTCACCACCCATGTCGGCCACGACGCCGAGTACATCAGCACTGCCGACACCGTCATCTTCTCCACGGCGATTCCCGAGACCAACCCCGAGCGCAAGGCCGCGCAAGCCAAGAACCTGCGCATCCTGAACCGTGCCGAGGCCCTCGCCGCCATCATGACCGGCAGTAGGGGAGTTGCGGTTGCGGGGACCCACGGCAAGACCACCACGACTTCGATGCTCACTGTTGCGTTGCAGCACTGCGGCGCCGACCCGAGTTTCGCCATCGGCAGTGAGCTCAACGAATCGGGCAGCAATGCTCACCTGGGCAGTGGCGACATCTTCGTCGCGGAAGCCGATGAGAGCGATGGCGCGTTCTTGTTCCTTCCCGCTGTTGCAGGCATCGTTACCAATGTCGAGGCTGATCACCTCAATCACTGGGGCACATTCGAGGCGGTCGAGCAGGGCTTCGTCGATTTCGTGATGGGCATCGACAAGAACAACGGCTTCACCGTTGTCTGTGCTGACGACCCGGGTGCGCGAAAACTCGCGGCCGCGACCAAGGCCCTGAACGCTGACGTGCGTACCTACGGCGAGAGCGAGGACGCCGACTACCGCATCGTCAACGCGAGCCTTGATGGTCGCGGCTGGGCCTTCGACATCAGTCACCAAGGCAGCACCATCGCCCATATCCGCGTGCAGGTGCCCGGCAAGCACAATGCCCTCAATGCCACCGCAGCATTTGTCACCGGCATTGGCCTGGGCATGCCCGCCGAGACCATGGCCGAAGGCATCTGCGGCTTCACGGGCACGCGCCGTCGCTTCGACTTCAAGGGCGAGGTCGATGGCATTCGAGTGTTCGATGACTATGCCCATCACCCCACCGAGATCGACGCGACGTTGAAGGCCGCGCGCGATGTGGCAGGCGCGGGCAATGTTGTCGTGGCCTTCCAGGCTCACCATTACTACCGCACCGCCATGTTCACCAGGGAGTTCGGCGAAGCGCTGGGCTTAGCTGATCAGGTCGTGGTGCTCGAGGTCTTCGCCCCAGGTGAGACTCCCATCCCAGGCGCAAGTGGCCAGACCATGGCGAGCAACGTGCCGCTTCCCAAGGAGCAGGTGGTCTTCGAGCCCAGTTGGTCAGCTGTCGCTGGCCATCTCGTCGATCGCGCAAAGCCCGGCGACATCATCATGACCCTTGGTGCCGGTGACATCGGCATGATCGGTCTCGAGGTTCTCGACCTGCTGCGAGCCACTCGTGGCTGACAAGAAGCCGGCGAAGAAGAAGTCGAGCATCGGCACGAGTCGAAGCCGCAGCCAAGGCACGTCCGGTCGCAGTTCGAGCAGTCGCAACGATCAGGTCACCCGCCTGCCGCGCCGCAAGGCCAAGAAGAAGTCGCCCGTGAAGGCGCTGATCTTCGCCGGCGTCATCACGATCGCGCTTGTCGCAGTGTGGCTTGTCTGGTTCTCGAGTGTCTTCGCAGTGAAGTCAGTGCAGGTCACCGGTGTCGACAAGGCCTTGGAGCAGCAGGTTCTCGCCGCTGCCCCGGTGCCGATGGGGGAGCCCATCATCAAGGTCGACACCGCTGCCATCGGCGAAGCGGTTCAGGGTGCATTGCCATGGGTCGCCAGTGTTGACGTGCGACGTGGCTATCCGAGCGACATCGTCATCGCGGTCACGCCACGAGTCGCTGTTGCCCAGTCGACTGATGGTCAAGCCATTGATGCCGATGGCATTGCGTATCACTCGCCGACTGCACTGCCGAAGAAGTTGCTCACCATCAATGGCACCGACCCCGATGCCCTGGGCACGGCTGTGCGCATCTTCAAGCAGTTGCCCCCGCAGATCGCTCAGAAGATCGCCTCGCTCACGGCGAAGTCGCGCGATGACGTGAGCTTCACCTTTGGCTCCGGCGCTGTCGTGCGCTGGGGCAATGATCAAAAGGGCGACCAGAAGATCGCCGTGCTCACCGCCCTGCTGCCCAGGCGTGCCCGCATGTATGACGTGTCAGCACCTGAGTTGCCCACGACCTTCGACGAGAACCCTAAGAAGAACCCCAAGCCCAAGCCCACGGCTAGTGCGAGCACAGACCCTGCCCCTGCCGTGAACGCTCCCTCCGTCGCTCCCTCCGACCCCTTCGCTGATGAGGGCTCGATCAACTAGCCCTGCGCTGTTGATTTCCGGAGGAGGACCTCCGATGCGCTACAAACATTTTCGGACGCCATCGCCTCGCGTGCCTCGATGATCTCGCCGAGAGCTCCAGGCTCAGAGAGCACTGCGACTGTCTCCTCGAGTGATTCCAGTTCCTGGACAGACATGAGGATTGCGAGCGCTTTCCCCTCGTGGGTCAGGGTCACCCGATCCTGGGAGTCCTTCACGTACCGAACGAGGCGTGAAAGGTCGGACCGAGCTTCATCCAGGGAACGCATTGTCATGACGGGATCCTTCGCCGTTGGCAAGCAATGGTCAAGACCTGTTGTGTCGTGTATCGATATGCGATACAGTCAATCCGTGATCGTGAGTTTCCGTCATAAAGGGCTGCAGGCGCTTTATGAAAAGGATTCAGCGAAGGGGGTACAGGCCGACCATGTGCCCAAGCTTCGCCGAATTCTCTCCGCGCTTGATGTGGCTCAAATTCCCGCAGATCTCATGATTCCGGGGTTCAGAACGCATTCTCTCGCCGGGAAGCTCTCGGATCACTGGTCGATCTGGGTGAACGGCAATTGGAGGGTCACCTTTCGTTTCATTGAAGGTGACGTTGAACTAGTGGACTACCAGGACTATCACTGAGGAGTTGATGACGATGAAGAATCCCGTGCATCCCGGAGCGATCCTCCGTGAGGATGTTCTCTCTGTACTGGGTCTCACTGTGGGTGAGGCAGCTGAGCGATTGGGTATTTCCCGTGTGACCCTCAGCCGAGTGATCCACGAGCATGCCCGCATTTCTCCGAATCTCGCCCTTCGACTCGAGGCGGCTGGAGTTGGTACGGCCCGTGGCTGGTTGGCCATGCAGACCGCCAGGGATTTGGCCGATGAGCGTGCCGCTGGCATCCCCAAGGTGCGAAAGCTTGAACCTGTTGCGTAATGCCGCGGAGGAGGAGTTCGATGCGGACCTTCTCGTGCGATGGCTCACTGACCACCCTGGCAGCAGCGTCGATGACGCCCAGAAGGCGCTGAACTGGTCGAAGTCCCAGCTCGCCAAGGCCATGACTGACGACGCACGCAGGCTCGCAGTTCGACATCGCACGGGCTCAAGCCGCAAGTGGAGTGAAGACGAAATACTCAATGCGCTGCGTCAGGCATGGCAGCAGATCAGTGCCAGCACCGATGCTCTCAGCTACGCCAAGTACAGCGAGCTCGTCACGAGCAAGCAGATCGACGGCCCGACCGCCGTGCGCGTGCTGCAGGTGTTCGGTTCCTGGGCTGATGCTGCCGAGAGAGCCGGAGTGCCTGCCGGCAAGAAGCCCAATCGCACCTTCACATCCGCGTGGACGGACGAGCAGATCCTCGACGACGTGCGCCGCTATCTTTCCGACCCGAGCACGAGAGGTGCGTTCTCGGGCTGGGACGCCTGGAGGAAGGCGAATGCTCCGCAAGCTCCTTCGGGCGCGATGATCCGTAATCGCCTGGGCAACTGGTCAGAGATCAAGGCCAGGGCACTCACGGATTAGCCAGATGCACTGTTACGAAGCGAGAAAGGCCTCGAACGCCTCTCGTGCGAGTTTGGAGACCGTTGTTCCTCGTTCGCGTGCGGCTTCTTCGGCGCGAGCCTTCAACTCCGGAGGAATCCTGAAGGACACATGCGGGGAGTGGGCTGAGGTTCCGGTCAGTGATGGACGACCTGCTCGTTTGGCGAGCTCTTCTTCAACCTCCTGCATGGCTTGCTCAATGTAGGACTGGTCGACGCGACGCCCCTTAGAGTCAACGATCACCTCTTCCGCGAGGTTTACGTCAGGGCCGATCACGATGTAGGCCTCGTTGCGCTTCCGATT
>CALFIA010000200.1 GCA_937876275.1 uncultured Actinomycetes bacterium
CGAGGAGCACTTCGCCGACCGCGAGTACGGACTCCTGTTCGACCTGCAACGGCTCGGGGTCCCGACGGTGGAGCCCATCGGTGTCGTCGCCGGACGCACCGATCGTGCCGGCGAGGAGCTGCCCGCGATTCTCATCACCAAGCACCTGGAGTTCTCACTCCCCTATCGAGCCCTGTTCGGCTCGAGCCTTCGTCTCGATACCGCCAACAGGCTTCTTGACGCACTCGCTGTTCTCCTCGTGCGCCTCCACCTCGTTGGCTTCAGCTGGAATGACTGCTCGCTGTCGAACACCCTCTTTCGCCGGGACGCCGGTGCTTTCGCCGCGTACCTCGTCGATGCAGAGACAGGAGAACTTCACGACGTGCTGAGTGCGGGCCAGCGTGAGTTCGATCTCGAGACTGCCGCGATCAATGTGGCAGGCGAACTCCTGGACCTGCAGGTCGGTGGCCGACTTCACGAGGGCATCGATCCTCTTGTCACCGGCGTAAGTCTCCGTACTCGTTATGACGCGCTCTGGGAGGAGATCACCGGCGAGCTCATCATCAGTCGCGAGGATCGCTATCAACTCGAGGCGCGGATGCGCCGTCTCAACGATCTCGGCTTCGATGTGGCTGAACTTCAGGTGAGCACTCAAGAAGACGGTGATCACGTACGCGTACAGCCCAAGGTCGTCGATGCCGGCCATCACTCGCGCCGACTGCTTCTCCTCACCGGTCTCGATGTGGAGGAAAATCAAGCACGTCGCCTTCTCAATGATCTGGACTCATTCAGAGTCAAGATCGGCCTCGACACTGACAGCGAGGAAGTCGCGGCTCATCGTTGGGTCAATGAGCGCTTTGAACGAGTGATGGCCGCAGTTCCCAAGGAATTGCGCGGCAAGCTTGAACCTGCGGAGATCTTCCATGAGGTGCTCGAGCATCGATGGTTCATGTCGGAGCGAGCCGTGGCGAGCGTTCCGTTCGAGACTGCGGTCGCCCACTACGTTATGACGGTGCTGCCGAACAAGCCTGATGAATCCGCTGTTCTCGGTGCCAGGCTGGGCACTCCCAGTGACGACACGGCCGAGTTGCGCATCGTGCTTGCACCGGAGGTATACGGATGAAGCCTGAGCTCACGTCGCTCCTGGTCATCGTGGCCATTGCGGCTGCCGTTCCCTTGCTCGTCGGCCTGCTGCGCATCAAGGTGGCCCAGGTCGTCATTCTGTTAGCGGGCGGAATCATCTTCGGCCCCGGCGTCCTCGGCTGGATCACTATCGACAATTCGATCTCGCTCCTGTCGGAACTCGGGCTCGGCCTGCTCTTCTTCCTTGCCGGCATGGAACTCGAGAGCCGATCGCTCAAGGGCCGAAGCGGGAAGCTTGCCGCCACCGGATGGTTTACCTCTATTGCTCTCGCCCTGGTGCTCAGCGCACTTCTCGCCACGAGTGGCGTCATCAAGGATTTCGCCGGCTTCGCCATCGCCCTGACCTCTACCGCACTGGGCACATTGCTTCCGATCATGCGGGACAACGGCTCCCTCGGTGGCCGCTTCGGTACCTACTTCATGGGGGCCGGTGCCTGGGGTGAGCTTGGCCCGATCATCTCGATTGCCGTGTTCCTCAGCACGCGTTCCTCCTGGCTGGCACTGCTCACCTTGCTGATGTTCTTCGCGGTCTCGTTCGTGATCGGAGCCATGTCGAGGGTTCTCAGCACTGAGAAAATTCGGCGACTCGTCATTGGCAGCTACAAGACGAGTTCGCAGACCGGAGTTCGCATCACGATGCTCTTTGTCGTGCTCTTCCTCGGACTCTCCATCGGTCTCGGGTTCGACGGAGTTCTCGGCGCATTCATCGCAGGGATTCTTGCTCGCCGACTGGTTCCTCGAGATGAGGAGTCACCTCTCGAACTTCGAATCGAGGCAATTGCCTTCGGCTTCTTTGTCCCCATCTTCTTCGTCGTCTCAGGGGCGAACCTCGATATCGACTCGATTCTGAAGAATCCGGTGCCGATGCTTCTGGCATTCGTGGCGCTCTTCGTGGTTCGAGCACTTCCTCAGTACGTGATCTATCGCCATGCCATTCCCGATCGAGCAGAGCGCATGTCTTTCGCACTTCTCGTCGGCACTGCGTTACCGATCATCGTCGCCATTACGACAGTGGAAGTGCAAGCAGGAGCAATGAAAGCGTCGAGCGCAGCGGCCCTGGTAGGCGCCGGAGCCCTGACAGTTCTCGTGTTCCCTGCGGCGTCATCGATTCTGAGCAAGCGCATCAAGCGCTCGATAAATGAGACCCCGCTCGAGGTGGCGAACTAAATCAGGCTCGGGCCAGCGATGCCGCATGCAGCGCGATACTCGTGGCTACTGCAGCATTGAGCGACTCGGTCTTGCTATCCATGTCGATGCCGACCAGCCAATCGCATGTCTCGCTGACCAGGCGACCAAGCCCCTGGCCTTCCGAACCCACCACGATCACGATGTTGCCGCCCAGGATCGCGCGGTCGAGATCTTGAAGTGACGTGCCTGAGTTGGCAGCCAGGCCAATGACCGTGTAGCCGGCCTTCTGCAAACCTTGGAGTGCCCGAGTGAGGTTGGTGACCTGCGCGACCGGCACCCGGGAGAGTGCGCCGGCCGAGGTCTTCCAGGCACCCGGGGTGACTCCGGTCGATCGGCGTGACGGGATCACGATGCCGCCTGCCCCGAAGGCCGCAGCCGATCGCGCAATGGCACCGAGGTTGCGCGGGTCGGTGACGCCGTCGAGTGCGACGAGGACCGTCGCGGTCTTCATCTCATCAAGTTCCGTGTATTCATACGCGGGCACAGAGAGCACGAGACCCTGGTGCACACCCGTGTCGGTCATGCGGTCAAGGTCAGTGCGCGTGACCTCCATGATCGGAATTCGGTAGGCAGTCGCGAGCTTCAGCGCCTCGCGCCAGCGATCGTCGGCTTCGGTCTTGACCTGCACGTAGAGCGCCTTGGCCGGGATCTTCGCGCGCAGCGCTTCGACCACGGAGTTGCGACCCATGAGGAAGCCGCCGCCATCAGCAGTAGGACGCTTGCGCGGACCGGATGCACGACCCGCGGCAGCGACACCGGTGCGCTTGTTGATCTTCTTGCCGGCTGCTTCTTCCGCTCGACGCGCGGCAGCACGCTCGCGGCGTGCAGCGGGGTGATGCGGACGCTCAGTGGCCTTGGGGGTTGGTCCCTTGGGCTGCAGGCCCTTGCGGCGAGCACCGCCGGTACCGACCGTCGGGCCCTTCTTGGTGCCCGGATTGCGCATGGCTCCCTTGCGCTGTGAATTGCCTGCCATTACGCCTCCAGATTCCAGCGGACACCAGTGGCGGTGTCCTCGATCTTGATGCCGATGGCATCAAGGCCGTCGCGAATGGCATCCGCTGCGGCAAAGTCCTTGCGAGCACGCGCCTCTTGGCGCTGATCGAGTGCGACGCGTACGAGTGCGTCGATGGTGGAACGCGAGGCATCCCCATCTGACGACGATGTGGCCCAGGCCCACGGATTCACGCCAAGCACGTCGACCATGGCGAGCACCGAGGTGAACGCGGCACGCACAGCGGTGAGATCACCAGCGGTCAGTGCTGCATTGCCTTCTCGCACCGCTTCGTGCAGCACCGCCATCGCGGCTGGTGCCGAGAGGTCATCGTCCATTGCCGCGTCGAACTCGGCCGAGCGAAGCGAAGGGCCGGTGCCACTTGACGACGCGGTGACATCGAGCAGTGCCTCGTCAGAACCCAGGGCCTCGAATGCGCGCTGCAGGAATCCCTCGATGCGGCGATAGCCCTGGCCCGCCTCTTTCACCGACTCGTCGGAGTACTCGAGCATCGAGCGGTAGTGAGCACTGACCAAGTAGTAGCGCAGCTCAACAGGGCGTACGCGCTTCACGATCTCGTCGACCAGCAACGAGTTACCCAGAGACTTGCTCATCTTCTCGCCGGCGGTAGTCACCCACGCGTTATGCAGCCAGAAGTTCGCGAACGGATCGCCAGCAGCCTTCGACTGCGCGATCTCGTTCTCGTGATGGGGGAAGACGAGGTCAAGGCCACCGCCATGAATATCGAACTGCGCGCCGAGGTACTTATGCGCCATCGCGGAGCACTCGATGTGCCAGCCGGGGCGGCCGGGGCCCCACGGGGTATCCCAGTACGGCTCATCGGGCTTGGCGCCCTTCCACATCGCGAAGTCGCGGGGGTCGCGCTTGATCTGGGCCTCGGAGTCGGGCGAGGCGAGCATGTCGTCGATCTTCTGGCCGCTGAGCGAGCCGTAGCCGGCGAACTTGCGCACGTCGAAGTAGACATCGCCATTCATCGCGTAGCCGTAGCCAGCATCGATCAGGCGCTGCATCATCGAGATCATCTCGGGGATATGACCGGTAGCGCGCGGCTCATAGGTCGGCGGGATGCAGCCGAGGGTGTCGTACGCGCGGGTGAAGTTGCGCTCGTTGCGCATCGCGACGACCCAGTACGGAACGTCATCGTGGCCTGCGTTGTGGATGATCTTGTCGTCGATATCAGTGACGTTACGGATGAACGTGACGTCATAGCCCTTGGCAATGAGCCAGCGCCGGGCGACATCGAAGGCCACGGAGGATCGAAGGTGCCCCACGTGCGGAGGAGCCTGGACAGTTGCTCCGCAGAGGTAGATGCCCACCTTGCCTGGCACGAGCGGGACGAATTCCCGTGTCGAGCGCGTGGCGGTGTCATAGAAGGCGAGAGGCACGGGTCAAGGGTACCGACTCCTCGAGGTACCTCACGCCACGCTCCTGGGCCGGAAACGGAAGGTCCCCAAGAGGCGCACGCCGCTCGGGGACCTGAAACTCCGCAATTACTGGACGAAGACCTTCGTCGGG
>CALFIA010000201.1 GCA_937876275.1 uncultured Actinomycetes bacterium
GCTTCCAGGACAGCTCGGAGACGTGCACGAGACCGTCGACTCCACCGAGATCGACGAAGGCGCCGAAATTGACGATGGACGAGACAACGCCGGAGCGGATCTGGCCCTTTTGCAGCTGGGTGAGGAAGGTCTGGCGCACCTCGCTCTGGGTCTGCTCAAGCCAGGCACGGCGTGACAGCACAACGTTGTTGCGGTTCTTGTCGAGCTCAATGATCTTGGCTTCGAGAACCTTGCCCACATACGGCTGCAGGTCGCGAACACGACGCATCTCCACGAGCGATGCGGGAAGGAAGCCACGCAGGCCGATGTCAATGATCAGGCCGCCCTTGACGACCTCGATGACTGCACCCTCGACAACGCCGTCCTCTTCCTTGATCTTCTCAATGGTGCCCCAGGCACGCTCGTACTGAGCACGCTTCTTGGACAAGATGAGGCGGCCTTCCTTGTCCTCCTTGGTGAGCACGAGCGCCTCGACGAGATCTCCCACGGAGACCACCTGGCTGGGGTCAACATCGTGCTTGATGGAGAGCTCGCGGGAGGGGATAACACCTTCGGTCTTGTAGCCGATGTCGAGGAGAACCTCGTCGCGATCGACCTTGACGATGGTGCCTTCGACGATGTCGCCGTCATTGAAGTACTTGATGGTGGCGTCGATGGCGGCGAGGAAGTCCTCAGCCGAGCCGATGTCGTTGATGGCAACCTGGGTGGCGCCGGTGGTGATAGTCATCTAGTAGGGATCCGATGTCAGTAGGTACGCCCAGCGGACGCTGAGCCGTCCAAGGCTACGGGACGGACTCCCACGAGGGAAATCCGCCCTAGTGGGCGGCTTCCTCCCACGATCGGCCCACGCCGACCGAGACGTCCAGGGGCACCTGGAGCTCTGCCGCTCCCCCCATTGCCACGCGCACCAAGACCTCGAGGGCCTCGGCCTCGCCCGGGGCGACCTCAAGGACGAGTTCATCGTGGACCTGGAGCAGCATTCTGCTGCTGAGTCCGCTCGCTGCCAGGGAATCCGTGAGGGCAAGCATCGCTCGCTTCACGATGTCTGCGGCCGTGCCCTGGATCGGGGCGTTGAGGGCCATGCGCTCGGCCATCTCTCGGCGCTGCCGATTGTCACTGGACAAATCGGGCAGGTATCGACGCCGACCGAACATCGTCTCGGTGTAACCGGTTGAGCGTGCCTGGGTCACCACCGTGTCCAGGTAGTCCCGCACGCCGCCGAAGCGCTCGAAATACGTATCCATGAGTCGCTGGGCCTCGGGTGGGGAGATGTCGAGTTGGCCGGATAGGCCATACGCGGACAGGCCATAGGCCAGGCCGTAGGACATGGCCTTGATGCGACGACGCATCTCGGCGTCGACATCAGCAGGGGCGACTCCGAACACCTGCGAGGCGACGGTCGTGTGGAGGTCCTCGCCCTTCGTAAAGGCCGCAATCAGGCCCTCGTCGGCCGAGGCATGGGCCATGATGCGCATTTCGATCTGGCTGTAGTCGGCAGTCATGAGGCTTTCAAAGCCATGTCCGACCACGAAGCAGCCGCGAATTCGCCGCCCCGCATCCGTGCGGATCGGGATGTTCTGAAGGTTCGGATCAGCGCTCGAGAGTCGACCCGTAGCCGCGACAGTCTGGTTGAAGGTGGTGTGGATGCGGTGCGAGGAATCGGCGAGTGGAATGAGCCCATCAACCGTTTGCCTCAGCTTGGATCGGTCGCGCCATGCCAGCAGACGCTCGAGCAGCGGATCGTTAGTTGTGGCGTACAACCACTGCAGCGACTCTGCGTCAGTGGTGAACCCCGTCTTGATCTTCTTGGTCTTCGGAAGTCCGCGTTCAGTGAACAGGATTTCCTGGAGTTGTTTCGGCGAGCCAAGATTGAACGGCCGGCCGACAATCTGGTGCGCTGCCTCTTCGGCGACGCGCATGTCGTGGCCGAACTCTGACGACAGGTCATCGAGAAGGCCGGGATCCACGGCAATGCCGAGAAACTCCATCTCGGCAAGTATCGAGATGAGCGGAATCTCGAGATCGTCGAGTAGCGACACAGTGCCGTCTGCCGTGAGTCGTTCGCGGACGGCGATTGCGAGTTGCGCCGTTGCCACGGCGTACGCCGGAAGGTCATCGGCGCCCGACTCATCGAACTGGAGCTGATCTGACAAGTCTGCGGTGTTCAGATCGATACCGAGAATCCGCTGCACTGCATCGTTGAGCGCAAAGCTGCGTTGATCGGGAGCGATGAGATACGCGCCGATCGCGGTATCGGTGCGTAGTCCTTTGAGCGTGAAGCCTCTGGCAAGCAGCGCGAGCATCGGACCTTTAGCGTCGTGGATGTCCTTGAGTGACGCTGCGTCAGACAGCCATTTGCAGGCGGCCTGCGCATTGTTGGGATCGCCGAAGTCAATGACTGCTACTTCGCCGGTGGTGTCACAGACTGCGATGGCTTCGATAACACCGGTTCCTCGACCCCAAGTGCCGCGAAAGGCGACGGCACCGGACTTGCCTCTGAGCCAGGCAGCAGCCTTTCCCGGTGCCAGGACGCGTGCCTCAACCTGAACGTGATCGACCGGGGCTGGCGCCGGAGTGGCACTAGGCAGCGCCGAAGACAGTCGATCTCGCAATGCGCGAAATTGCAGCGCGGTAAACAGCTCGTCGACAGCCGTGGCGTCGTACGGAACGAGGCGACAGGTGGTCGGATCAGTGTCGATGGGTGCATCGTGCCGAAGTGCCGTGAGATCGCGATTGAGCATCACGTGCGCCAGGTTGGCTCGCAGTGACTCCCCCACCTTTCCCGTGACCGCGTCAGCGTTGTCGATGAGTGCCGCAAGGGATCCGTACTCGCGGATCCACTTGGCGGCTGTCTTCTCGCCGACGCCCGGTATGCCGGGAAGGTTGTCACTGGGGTCGCCGCGGAGCGCTGCGTAGTCGGCGTACTGAAGGGGGGTCAGCCCGTATTTCTCCTCCACTGCGGCAGGGGTCATCCGGGCCAGGTCGGACGTTCCCTTGCGCGGATACAAGACCGTCGTGTGGTCATCGACGAGCTGGAAGGAGTCACGATCACCGGTCATGATCAGCACATCGTGGTCGCTGGCCAGGGCTCGAGAAGTCAGGGTCGCGATGATGTCGTCAGCCTCAAAGTTCGGGCAATCGACAACAGTGATGTTCAGTGCCGTCAGGACCTCCTTGATGAGCTCAACCTGACCTTTGAACTCTGGCGGAGACGCTGAACGCGTTGCCTTGTACTCGGGGTACATCTCGGTGCGGAACGTGGTGCGGGAGATGTCAAAAGCCACGACGACATGCGAGGGCTTCTCGTCTCGAAGGACGTTGAGCAGCATTGACGTGAAGCCGTAGACAGCATTCGTGGGCTGACCAGTGGTGGTCGTGAAGTTCTCCGGGGGCAAGGCAAAGAATGCCCTGTAGGCCAGGGAGTGCCCGTCGAGAAGCAATACGCGGTCGCGGGTCATTCAGGCATCGTAGGGGCACCGAGGATCGCCTAGGCTGAGGCCGTGGATCCCAACGACCTCCCTCGCAGCGCCCTCGATGAAAAGCTCGGCATCGTCATCACCGTTGCCGAACCAGGTCACGTAGTGGCCACGATGCCGGTGGAAGGCAACACGCAGCCTTTCGGCCTGCTGCACGGGGGCGCGAACGGTGTCATCGCCGAGACCGTGGGCTCGGTCGCAGCAGCGCTCGAAGCCGGCCCGGGTTACTCCATCGTGGGAACTGAGCTGTCCTGCACCCACCACGGGTCGGCGAAATCCGGCTATGTCACCGCCACGGCTACCAAGATTCATCAAGGCCGACAGCTCGCGGTCTACGACATCCGAATCGTCGACGAGAACGGCAAGCCCACCTGCACGGCACGCCTGACCTGCATGCTCCGCGCTCTGGGCTGATCAGGGGCCTTCGAGAACCTGCGCCGACACCTCAGCCAGTGTCACGCGTGTGTCCATGGCCTGCCTCCTCAGGAGCGCGAATGCCTCGGACTCGTTGATGCCGAGATCAGTCTGAAGTCGTACCTTTGCCCTCTCGACAATGTCACGGGCAGCCAGTCGCTCAGCGAGATCATCGACCTCACCCTCGAGGTCGCGCATCTGCTGCCATCGAGCGGCGGCCATTTCGATGGCAGGGCCGAGATCGGCCTTGGTGAAGGGCTTGACTAGGTAGCCCATCACTCCTGCTGAGGCAGCGCGGGCAATCATGTCTTGCTGGTTAAAGGCCGTGACCATCACCACTGCAGCATGCCGCTCCGCGATGATCTCCTCGGCGGCAGACAGGCCATCTCGTACCGGCATGGCGACGTCGAGGAAGCACACATCGGGTTTGAACACAGCGGCCTTATCTACGGCGGATTGCCCGTCAGCTACCTGAGCTACTACCTCATAACCCAGCTCGCCCAGCATCTCGACGAGGTCGAGTCGAATAAGCGATTCGTCCTCGGCTACCAAGATTCGAGATGCGCTCATGCAACCACCCTAATCTCTGGCATCAGCCCAGCCATTAGCCTTATCCCCGCGCCCCGGTACCCCAACCGGCAGAGGGAGCCGACTCAAACTCGGTCCAGTGTGGGTTCGAATCCCACCCGGGGCACTCAATCAGCGACAACGACCGGCTCGATGCCGAGCCGCGGCTTAACCTCGGAAAGACGTGCCAGCAACCCATTCACGAAGCTCGAAGACTCCTCGGTCGAGAGATCCTGGGCAAGTGCGACAGCCTCGGAGATAGCCACAGTGTCCGGGATGTCGTCTCGATACAGGACTTCGTATGTCGACAGTCGAAGGATCGAGCGGTCCACTGCCGGCATGCGATCGAGGCTCCAGCCCATCGAGTAGGTACTCAGGAGCTCGTCGATGCGCTCCTGGTTCGCGATGACGCCTTGAACCAAATCAGTAACGTACGAGTTGAGTTCGGGTTCACCTTCTGAAGCTCGCCGATCGGTCTGCGTGGCCAGCACGTCGAGAGGTTGCAGCTGGCGCATGTCAGCCTCGTACAGAATATCCAGCGCGCGCTTTCGGGCCTTGCTTCGTGCTGACATCAGTTAGTTCACGCGACCGATGTACGAACCGTCTCGGGTGTCAACCTTGATCTTCGTGTCTGACTCGATGAACAGGGGAACCTGGATTGTCGCACCGGTCTCCAAAGTCGCCGGCTTAGTGCCACCCGTGGAGCGGTCGCCCTGCAGGCCAGGCTCGGTGTAGGTGATCATCAGTTCAACAGAGGCCGGGAGTTCGACGATGATGGCGGTGCCGTTATGCACGCTCACGTTGGCGACCTGGTTCTCCAGCAGGTAATCAGCTGAATCGCCGACCACTGCAGTAGACACCGTGTACTGATCGAAGGAGACGGTGTCCATGAAGATCCAATCGTCGCCATCACGGTACAGATACTGCATGTCACGGCGATCAACGTTTTCGGTCTCGACCTTCACGCCCGCATTGAAGGTCCGATCCACGACCTTGCCCGTGAGCACGTTCTTGAGCTTCGAGCGCACGAATGCGCCACCCTTGCCGGGCTTGACGTGCTGGAACTCGATGACAGTCCAGAGCTGGCCGTCGATGTTGAGAACGAGGCCGTTCTTGAGGTCATTACTGGTTGCCACGATGTCTCCTGCGTTCAGTCGGTCGTCAGCCCACGATGCGAAGGTCACGCGGACTCGAGGTGAGGCTGCGGTGACCATCAGCCGTGACCAGGAGGGAGTCCTCGATTCGAACTCCCCCGCGGCCGGGAAGGTACACCCCGGGCTCAACGGTGATCGTTGTTTCGGCGCTCAGCCTACCTTCGGCGGTCGGGCCGATCATCGGGGCCTCGTGGATGTCGAGCCCGATGCCATGGCCAAGGCCGTGGCCGAAGTGGGCTCCGTAGCCGGCATTCTCGATGATCGTGCGCGCCGCGGCATCCAGGTCCGCCAAGGCGATTCCGGCGCGTGCGGCGTCCCTGCCGGCATCAGCAGCGCGGGAAACCAGAGCATGGAGCTCCAGCTGCCACGGTGCAGGCTCGCCAACGACAAATGTCCGGGTCATATCCGCGTGATAGCCATTCACGAGAGCGCCGCAGTCGATGACGAGAAGATCCCCCGCATCCAAACGCCGATCGCTGGGCTCATGGTGAGGTTTCGCGGAGTTATCCCCGGTCGCGACGATGGTGGCGAAGGACCGATCTTCAGCACCGAGCTCACCGAAGAGTTGCTCGAGGCGCCGTGCGACCTTGATCTCGGTGTCCCCCTGGCGAATCTCTGAAGAAAGTAGGTCGACTGCTCGTGATGTGATGTCGCAGGCCACTTCGAGCGACCGCACCTCGACGGAATCCTTCACCTGCCTTAGATGGTTAACCGGACTTGGCTGCACTCGTGCAGTGAGACCTTCATTCTCGATCGCCGATAGTGTTCCGGCAGTCGCCTTGAGATCAAGCGAGATCGTCGCGGCACCTTGCGCCACGCATTGCTGGGCAACAGCACGCACGCAGTCACGTGCCACAAGGACCCCAAGATCAGGACACTGCTGTGCAGCTTGCTCGACGTAGCGACCATCGGTACTAAAAATGTCTCCGTCGGTACCTGAAATCGACACGAACAGCGCTGCATTACTTCCACTGAAGCCAGTGAGATATCGAATATCCGCGGGATCCGTGACAAGAATGCCGTCGATTGAAGCAGGGATATCACGCCGCAGTCGATCGCGGCGGGTAGTGCTCATCTCAGCGCTGAGCCAGGGCCTGGAACGCCAGCACGTAGCTGTTCAGCCCGAAACCGGCAATCGTGCCCGTCGCTACACCTGCCACGACCGATGTGTGGCGAAATTCCTCGCGTGCAGCAGGATTCGAGATGTGCACTTCGATAAGTGGAGCCGTGAGCATGGCGCACGCATCACGCAGTGCGTACGAGTAATGGGTGAAAGCAGCCGGATTCAAGATCACCGGAATTGAGGCATCGGCGGCCTCATGAAGCCATCCGATCAGTTCCGCCTCGTCGTTGGTCTGTCGCACCTCAGCAGACATTCCGTGGGACGTTGCCGTGCTCTGGCAAAGCTTGACGAGGTCAGCAAATGTCGAGGCACCGTAGACCTCGGGTTCTCGGGTGCCCAGACGATTCAGATTGGGCCCATTGAGGACCATGACCGCGTTCACCACACCAGGCTAGCGTCAGGATGCAGAAATCCGGTCATACGCAGCGCGCATTGCCTCAGGCGGCGGTCCCTGAAGGGCGCTCGGGGACCCGATCTCATCCAGGATGACAAAGCGGAGCAGTGATCCTCGGGCCTTCTTGTCGACCGACATTGCCGAGAGAAGTGATTCCCAATGGCCAGCGGCATAGGTAGTCGGTAAGCCGATGAGTTCAAGAATCGTGCGGTGCTCCGCAAGTCCCTCCGCCGACAGGTGCCCGGTCAGATGCGAGAGCTCGGCCACATAGACCATTCCCACGGCCACCGCGTCTCCGTGGCGCCAGCGGTAGCCCTCGTTGCGCTCGATCGCGTGACCGAAGGTGTGACCGTAGTTCAACACCTCACGCCCTAGCTTTCCGCTGACGCTGGTGGCTGAGGTTTCGCGGAAGTCGTCGGAGACAACATCCGCTTTCACTTGGACAGCGCGGCGGATCAAGTCAGGCAGAAGCTCAGAAGTCGGATCAAGCGCCTGATCGGGTGCCTGTCGTACGTCGGCCAGAATGCTGACATCGCGCGCGAACCCAACCTTGACGACCTCTGCCATTCCCGCAACGAGATCACGACGGGGCAGGCTCGTCAGACTCGATATGTCGCAGAGCACTCCGACAGGGCTGTGAAAACTGCCGACCAGATTCTTTCCGGCTGCCGTATTGATTCCTGTTTTCCCGCCAATAGCTGCATCCACCATCCCTAAAAGGGTGGTGGGAACGTGAACCACGCGAATTCCGCGTAGCCAGGTGGCCGCAACGAAACCGGCAACGTCAGTTGTCGCTCCCCCTCCGACGCTAATTATCGCATCGCTTCTGGTGAAGCCGGCCTGGCCCAATGTGCCCCAGCACATCTCGACCACGCTTGAGCTCTTGGCCTCTTCGGCATCAGGAAGCTCTATCTCAGTTACGCGATGGCCGCCATCACGCTGAATTGACGCGATCTGTGCTGCGAGGGTGCGCTGCGTGGGCGCATGGAGGATGGCCACTCGGTCGGCTCCTGACACCATGCCGTTGAGCGAATCGAGCAGGTTGATCCCAATAACGACGTCGTATTCGACCTCGGCCGAGACGTGAACGGTTGCCGGAATCATGCCGCCACCGCCGCCAGCACGCTAGACGTCACTTCACGCACCGCCTTGCCATCAGTGTCGACGGTAATGGTGGCCACGCTCTCGTATAGCGGAGTGCGCTCGTTCAGGAGTTGCGTGAGACGACCTCGCACATTGCCGAGAAGGAGTGGTCGAGCCTGATTCATGCCAACTCTGCTCGCGGCGTCAGAGACATTGACCCTCAGCCACACAACCGTGTGTTCTGAGAGCAGTTCACGAGTGCGTTCAGAGAGGATCGCGCCACCACCGAGGGCCACGATTCCTGTGTGCTCAGCAAGCGCCTTACGGACGGCTTCTTCCTCGCGAAGCCTGAACTCCGGCTCTCCGAGTTCGACGAACATGTCAGCCACCGACATTCCCGACTCTTCTTCGATCAGAACATCGGTATCGACGAATGGCACCTTCAGTCGTTCCGCCACCCGCCGGCCAACCGTGCTCTTACCGGCACCGGGAGCCCCAATCAGCACGGCAACCGGCTTACTCATCGAACCGTGAGGTTCTCGAGGTACGACTCCAGATTGCGCCGTGTCTCAGCGACGCTGTCGCCGCCGAACTTCTCGAGAAGGGCATCAGCAATCACGAGCAGCACCATCGCTTCCGCCACCACTCCAGCAGCGGGAACCGCGCACACATCTGAGCGCTGATTGATCGCTGGTGCGACTTCGCCAGTGACGACATCAACGGTGCGCAACGCACGAGGGATAGTGGAGATCGGCTTCATGGCTGCCCGCACACGCAGAGTCTCACCGGTCGACATGCCGCCCTCGGTGCCACCGGACTTGCCGGAAGTACGCTCGAGGCCGGACTCGCCAGGAACAATTTCGTCCTGTGCCAGCGATCCACGGATCTCCGCAAGCCGGAAGCCCTCGCCGAATTCAACACCCTTGATGGCTTGGATTCCCATGAGTGCCGCCGCGAGCTTGGAGTCGAGCCGGCGATCCCAATGCACATGTGAGCCAAGGCCCGCCGGGAGCCCATACGCAACAACCTCCACGACGCCGCCCAGGGTGTCACCGTCGCGATGCGCGGCGGAGATCTCCTCTTCCATCGCGGCGGACGCCGTGGCGTCCAGACAGCGAACGGGGTTCTCGTCAATGCGCTCCAGGTCAGCGGGAACCGGGAGAATCTCGCTCTCGCTGGCCGCGGCGCCGATTCGCACGACGTGACTGAGAACCTCAATTCCGGCTACCTGTCGGCAAAAAGCACGCGCCACTGCTCCGAGTGCAACGCGGGCAGCGGTTTCCCGAGCGCTAGCGCGCTCGAGGATCGGACGAGCGTCGGTGAAGCCGTACTTCTGCATGCCCGTGAGGTCGGCATGGCCTGGGCGAGGACGACTCAACGGCGCGTTGCGGGCGAGGGAATCCAGCTCCTCCTGATCAACCGGATCAGGAGACATGACCCGCTCCCATTTCGGCCACTCGCTGTTTCCGACCTCAATGGCCACCGGACCACCGAGGGTGAGTCCATGCCGGATTCCGCCGAGGACACGAACCTCGTCGCGTTCAAACTTCATTCGAGCGCCTCGACCCGCCCCAAGGCGTCGTCGAGCGAGATCTGCCCCGATCTCGGAAGTCGTTACGGCAATACCAGCAGGCAGCCCCTCGGCAATGGTCACCAGGGCAGGTCCATGAGATTCGCCTGCAGTCAGCCAACGCACCATGTCCCTATCCTTCCAGGTCGGCGCGCAACGGCACGCCACCCCCACCTGGGCGGGTCAGATCTGCTCGAGCGCAGCGCGCATTGCGTCGACGGGGGCAGGCTGACCTGTCATCAGCGAGACCTGCTCCGTGGCCTGCCAGAGCAGCATGTCTCGGCCGCTGGCCACTACAGCGCCGGGCCAGGCGGCCGCGAGTTCCGATGGCCACGGGTGATAACTGGCGTCCAGAAGTGCGGAGCGTTCCGAGATCTGCCCATGAGCCCACGGTGCGGCAACATCCCCGGGCAAGACACTTACAAGTAGGTCTTCACTGACTGCCACAGGGGCAAGCGTGGAGGCCAGGGCCTCGATCCCGAACGTCTCCGCCAGGTTAACGATGTCTGCGGCCGCCTCGTGCCGTCGCGCACAGACCACGACCGATTCGATACCAAGATCACTCATTGCGGCAATTGCGCTGCGCGCTGTTGCACCGGCACCCAGGAGTCGGGCGGTACGTGCCCCGTGCAGGCCTGCCTCGAGTAGCGATCGTGAGATCCCGAAGACGTCGGTGTTGGCGCCGCACCAGCCTGAGTCGCCGCGGTAGATCGTGTTGACGGACCGTGTTCTGCTTGCCACGGTGTCGATCCCACTGAGCATCGGTTGGACGGATTCCTTCAGGGGCATCGTGAGGGAGAGGCCGACCCAGGTGTCGTCGAGGGCGTTCAGGAATTCACGCATGTGTTCGGGTGTCATCTCGATGGCGTCGTAGGACCAGTCAAGTGCCAGGGCCGCGTACGCCGCACGATGAAGGATTGGCGAGAGGGAGTGAGAAATAGGTGAACCGAGCACGGCAGCGCGCTTGTGCACGGCTAGTTTCCCTTCGAGTTCACGTATGCCTGGTATTCGCTTTTCAGCTTCAGGAACTTCTCATACGTCTTGGCGAACTTGGTTTCCTTCGTATCGGGATTTACAGTCACGAAATACAGCCATTTTCCATTCGCCGGATTGAGCGCTGCTTCTATGGCTGCATCCCCAGGCGAATTGATTGGCGTAGGCGGCAGACCCTTGACGACGTAGGTGTTGTACGGAGAGGTGGAGTCAAGTTGCTCCTGGGTCAAGTTGAGCCTCGTGATTCCCAGTCCGTAGGCGACGGTGGAGTCAAACTGAAGTGGCATGCCAGCGTCGAGGCGGTTGTACACAACTCGCGCGATCTTGGCGAAGTCATTCGGGGTCCCCTCACCTTGCAGAAGTGAGGCAACAATGAGAACTTCATACGGCGTTCGACCGATCTTGACCGCCCTGGAGACCAAATCGGTCTCTGAACTCGCTTGATCGAATCTCTTGATGAAGTCTCTTAACAAGGATGCTGCCGATTCATCTCCGGTCAAGTCGTATGTGGCCGGGAACATGAACCCCTCCGGCCGATTCCTTGCCCACACGGGAAGACCTAGTTGCGTGGGGTCTTGCAGTGCGGCCTCGAACTCCGAGACTGCAATCTTGCTGGCTTCAGCAGCTGTCTCGATGGTCTGAGTGAGCCGAAGTCCTTCCGGCAGCACGAGCCTGCTTGACGCTCGTGACACGGGATCAAGCATCAACGCAACAGCGCCATCGCCGCTCATTTGTCGCCTGAGTGTGTAGGTTCCAGGTCCGATCGTTGAGGCCGCCTCATTTGCGGTGGCCGCCGATACGAAGGCTGACGATGATTTCACCACGCCTGCATCACTGAGCGTGGCGCCCATCGTGCTGAGCGAGTCTCCCTTGCGAACGACGATGGTGACGGAACCACTTCCGGGACCGGGGTAGTCGTCACTTCCGGAAACCGAATGCAGCACCGTCAGGGCTCCCCAGCCGATCCCCACGACGATCACAATGGCAAGTCCGAGGGCGATCACACGGCCGAAGCCAGAGCGGTGTCGAGAGGGAGGCAAGGGTTCTGAGCTCAGAAGATCGTTGATCGAGCTCATTAGCCCTCCCTTCGAACCTCGGTGCCCACCGGAACGCCCGTTGACCTCTCACTATCCAAACATGTCTGCAGCAGCACGACAGCCGACGCGCTGTCGATTAACGATCTGGATGACTTGGTCGTGCGACCGGCCTCATGAAGTCCGCGTTGAGCCTGAACCGTCGTGAGCCTCTCGTCGTGAAGACGAATGGGGATGTCCGATACTGCCGCGAGAAGACTCACCCACGCTGTCGTGTACTCCGCCGCTGGCCCCAGCTCACCAGACATCGATATCGGCAATCCGACGATAATCTCGATCACTTCGTACTCGACTGCGAGATCTCGCACCTGAACGTGTGAATCATCGCCCGCCTTGATGGCATCAAGGGGTACCGCGAGAACGCCCCTCGGATCGCTTCGAGCAATGCCGATCCGAGCCTTGCCGACATCGCAGGCGAGCCGAATGCCGGTGCGCACGATTACTGTCCGAGCCGCTCGTGAATAAAGGCCTCGACGGCGACAAAGGCGGCATCGACGCCATCGACGCGTGTGCCGCCGCCTTGCGCGAAGTCGAGCTTGCCTCCACCGCGACCGTCAATACTGGGCAGGGCAACCTTGAGCAGCGAATTCGCGTCGACACCGAGGTCGATGGCTTTCTGGTTGGCGCCAGCGATCAAGGACACCTTGCCTTCTTCGATCGCTGTGCCGACGAGTACTGCTGGAATTTCGTCGCGCTGTCGACCACGAGCCTGGACAACCAATTCGCGCAGATCATTCGCTGACGTACCCGAAGGTGCTGCGAATGCCCAGAAGCGAATAGGACCAACGTCCTTGCCCTCGCCGATGATGCCATTCAGATTGGAACTGAGCTGAGCACTCTTGACCTTGGCCAGTTCACGCTCTGCATCCTTGAGCGCGGCGATCGTGGAGCCCACTCGATCCAACAGCTGATCGGCCGGTGCCTTCGTCAGTTCAGTCAAGCGATTGACGAGCAAATGTTCCTTAGCGAGGAAGGAGTAGGCATCGGTGCCTACCAGCGCCTCGACTCGACGCACGCCCGCCCCAATCGAGCCTTCTGACAAGAACGTGACGACACCGAGTTGCCCTGAACGTTGAGCATGAGTGCCGCCACAAAGCTCGTGCGCCCAGTCGCCGACGGACACCACTCGCACCTTGTCTCCGTATTTTTCGCCGAAGAGCGCCATGGCGCCCATCGCTCGGGCATCGGCCTGCGACATGACGTTGGCCGTGACGGCGAGGTCTTCGAGCAGGACTTCATTGACGCGTTGCTCAACTTCCTGCATCACGGAGCCGGCCACGGGGGTCGGACTCGGGAAGTCGAAGCGCAAGCGACCTGGGGCATTCTCGGAACCCATCTGGGTTGCCGTGTCTCCCAGGCGTTCACGGAAGGCTCGGTGAATGAGATGTGTGGCCGTGTGGGCGCGCGAGATAGCACGACGGCGTGCAACGTTGACCTCGCTGATGACGGTATCCCCGGTGGCAATCTCTCCGGCGACCACTTCGCAGCGGTGAATGAAAAGTCCGGCGACAGGCGTCTGAACGTCATACACGTCGAGGACGACTCCTGAGCTCGAGTGCAGGCGTCCATGGTCCCCGAGCTGTCCGCCTGCTTCCGCGTAGAACGGGGAACGGTTCAAGATCACCTCCACGTGCTGGCCGATTGATGCTGCCGGCACGGTGTCGCCTTCGAGCAGGATGCCGATGACCGTGGACTCGGTTTCTGCCTCGAAGTATCCGGTGAATTCGGTGTGACCCCCGGTGTCAAGGATCTCGCGATAGGCAGTCGTCGCCACGAGCCCGCTCTTGCGTTCACGAGCATCGGCCTTTGCTCGCTCGCGCTGCTGCTTCATCAGGGCGCGGAAACCCTCCTCGTCGACGGACAGCCCCTGTTCGGCAGCCATTTCGAGGGTGAGATCAATGGGGAACCCATACGTGTCGTGCAGTGCGAATGCCTCATCGCCGGTGAGCAGACTGCCGCCCGACTTTCGGATGTTCGCCACTGCAGTATCGAAGATGGTCGTTCCGGTGCGCAGTGTCTGTAGGAAGGTCGCCTCTTCTGCGATGGAAATTTGACGGATGCGATTTGCCTCGTCATTGAGCTCGGGGTACTGAGGCGCCATGGTCTCGATCGTGCGATCGATGAGATCACCCATGACCGGATCGTGGGCGCCGATGAGACGCATCATTCGAATCGTCCGACGCATGAGGCGGCGGAGCACGTACCCGCGACCCTCGTTGCCGGGAATGACTCCGTCGCCAATCAGGAAGGCGCAGGTGCGCGCATGATCTGCCACGACGCGGAGTGCAACGTCACTCTTCTCCGAGGTGCCGTATTTGGTACCCGAGAGCTCACTTGCGCGGTTGAGGATGCCGAGCGTGGTGTCGATCTCGTAGATGTTGTCGACGCCCTGGAGCAAAGCCGCCATGCGCTCAAGACCCATACCAGTGTCGATGTTCTTGGCGGGGAGCTCACCGAGAATTGGGTAGCCCTCCTTGCCTGGCCCGTCACCGCGGGCAAACTGCATGAACACTAGATTCCAGACCTCTAGGTAACGGTCCTCGTCGACGACCGGGCCTCCGTCGAGGCCGTGCTCGGGGCCACGGTCGTAATAGATCTCTGAACAAGGTCCGCAAGGGCCGGGCACACCCATCGACCAGAAGTTGTCGGCCATGCCCCGACGCTGGATGCGATCCAGAGGAACGCCGACCTTCTTGTGCCAGATATCGATGGCCTCGTCATCATCAAGGTAGACCGTTGCCCAGAGCTTGCTCTCCGGGAATCCGTATCCACCGTCGGCAATCGGACGCGTCAGCAACTCCCAGGCAAAGGGAATCGCTTCTTCCTTGAAGTAGTCACCGAAAGAGAAGTTGCCAGCCATCTGGAAAAAGGACGCGTGACGAGTGGTCTTGCCCACCTCTTCGATGTCGAGGGTGCGCACGACCTTCTGCACGCTGGTAGCTCGGGGGTAAGGAGCAGGGGATTCCCCCAGGAAGTAGGGCTTGAAGGGGACCATGCCGGCATTGACGAACAGCAATGTTGGATCGTCGAGGAGCAGCGATGCCGAAGGAACGACCTGATGACCTCGATCTGCGAAGAATCGGAGGAATCGACTGCGGATTTCCGCGGAATCCATTACTTGGCTCCCTGTGCATTCGTGTTGAGTACCTTGCCGGCGATCGTCGTCGCGGCGGCAATGGTCCCTGCCGCCGCGGCACCCGCTTTCTGGGCA
>CALFIA010000202.1 GCA_937876275.1 uncultured Actinomycetes bacterium
TACGTGGTCACGCTCGTCAACTGATGCCGGCGTGGGCGCCGGGCCATCAATGAGCGGGCGCTTCAAGTACTCGGTCTCGAGCACCTGGCGGAACTTCTCTGCTCCCCAGTCGGAGACCAGGAACTTCAGGCGTGCCTTGGTGCGCAGACGGCGGTAGCCGTAGTCGCGGAAGATGCCCACGACACCGGCCCAGACGTCGGGGATTTCCTCGATCGGCACCCAGGCACCGAGTCGCACTGCGAGGTGCGGGTTGGTCGAGAGACCGCCGCCGACCCACACGTCGAAGCCGACGCCGTACTCGGGGTGCACGACGCCGAGGAAGGAAATGTCGTTGATCTCATGTGCGACGTCCATGCGCGGCGAGCCACTGACGGCCGACTTGAACTTACGCGGCAGGTTCGAGAACGAAGGATCGAGTAGGTAGCGCTCGAGAATTGCCTCGATCGCAGGCGTGCCGTCGATGAGTTCATCTGCGGCGACGCCGGCTACGGGGGACCCAAGTATTACGCGCGGCACATCGCCGCAGGCCTCAGCAGTAGACAGGCCGACGGACTCGAGCCGACGCCAGATCTCCGGGACGTCCTCGATCGCGATCCAGTGCAGCTGGATGTTCTGGCGATCCGAGATGTCGGCGGTGTCGCGACCGAACTCGACAGAGATATCGGCGATCGTGCGCAACTGCTCGAGGGTGAGACGACCGCCGTCGGAGCGCACGCGCATCATGAAATAGGAGTCCTCGAGTTCCTCGGGCTCCATGGTCGCGGTCTTGCCGCCGTCGATGCCGGGCTTGCGCTGGGTGTACAGACCCCACCAGCGCATGCGGCCACGAAGATCGGTGCCGGGGATCGAGTCGAATCCCTCCTTCGCGTAGATCTCCTCGACGCGAGCACGCACCGTCAGGCCGTCGGCCTCCTGCTTCATTGCCTCATTGGGATTGAGCGGCTCGGTGCCGTCAACGGCCCATTGGCCGTTGCTCTTGGCGGGGCGAGCTGTGGTCTCGGTCATGTCATCCCTTAGGGCGTGATGTCGTGGTGCGAAGGAGTGGATCTGTCAGGCAAACCTATGCACTGGGGAATGAGAGATCCAGGGGCGGCTGCGTACCTGCACAGCGTTCGCAAGAGGCAGTCACGGGCATCCACAGACAGGGCAACCCCGCCGGAGCATCCACAGGATTCGGTGACTACTTCACGTGGCTCGCGAACCCCTGCACCGTGATCACATCGAAGAACGACTTCGAGAGCCGAATTCACGGATGAAGGAGTGCATGATGAACGACATCACCATGACAGTTGTCGGAAATGTTGTCCGCGACGTAGAACTGCGATTCACCACGTCGGGTGACCCGGTGGCCTCTTTTAGGGTGGCTACGAGTACCAGGCGATTCGACCGCGCCACCGATAAGTGGGTCGACGGAGATACGCACTATTTCTCGGTTACCTGCTGGCGAGGGATGGCACACAACGTCGTCCAGTCAGTAGTGAAGGGAATGCCGGTGGTCGTCACCGGCCGCCTGCGCAGCCGTGAGGTTCCTCGCCCCTGCGGCGAACAGGGTCATATCGTCCGGTACCACGACATCGAGGCGATTGCGGTGGGTCCTGATCTGGCCCGAGGTATTGCGACATTCACCCGGGTCAAGCGCGATGCGGTAGTGGAGAGCGAAGAGCGGCTCATTGCTGACGTGCTCACCTCTGCCGGTGAACTGGAGTCAGTTGATCTCGAGACCGGCGAGGTGTTGTCGGGCCAGGCCGCCTGACTTCCCTGCGGCGGGCGGCGTCGGGCCATCAGGCCCCGCGCTGCCCGTCTCGCTGCGTCATGCGACGACTAGGCTCGCCCCCATGGCTGAGTTCATCTACACCCTGAGTAAGGCGCGCAAGGCGCATGGCGACAAGGTCGTCCTCGACGACGTCACGCTCTCATTCCTGCCCGGAGCGAAGATCGGTGTCGTCGGCCCCAACGGCGCAGGTAAGTCGAGCCTGATCAAGATCATGGCCGGACTCGATCAGGTGTCCAACGGCGAAGCCAAGTTGATGGACGGCTTCACGGTGGGAATCCTTCTTCAGGAGCCCAAGCTCGACGAGTCCAAGAGCGTTCTTGAGAACATCCAAGATGGCGTGTCCGAGACCAAGGCGATGGTCGACCGTTTCAATGCGATCTCCGAGGAGCTCGCCCTGCCCGACGCTGATTACGACACCCTGCTTGCCGAGATGGGCAAGCTGCAGGAGTCCATCGACCACCTGGGGGCATGGGATCTCGATGCCCAGCTCGAGCAGGCGATGGATGCCCTGCGTTGCCCGCCCGGCGACGCCGACATCAGCGTGCTTTCCGGTGGCGAGAAGCGCCGCGTGGCCCTGTGCCAGCTCCTGCTCCGTCAGCCCGATCTTCTGCTCCTTGACGAGCCCACCAACCACCTTGACGCCGAAAGCGTGCAGTGGCTCGAGCAGCATCTCGAGAAGTACCCCGGCACGATCATCGCAATTACGCATGATCGCTACTTCCTCGACAATGTCGCACAGTGGATTCTCGAGCTCGACCGCGGTCGCGCCTACCCCTACGAGGGCAACTACTCCAAGTACCTGGAGACCAAGGCCTCGCGCCTGAAGGTCGAGGGGCAGAAGGACGCCAAGCTCAAGAAGCGCCTGTCCGACGAGCTCGAGTGGGTCCGGTCGAGCGCCAAGGCCCGCCAGACCAAGAGCCGCGCCCGCATCCAGCGCTATGAGGAGATGCTGCATGGCTTCCTCTGAAGCAGCAATCTGGGGTTTTGGGCGCGAGGGACAGGCCGCACTCACCCATCTTCAAGCAACGCGTCCTGATCTGACATGCGTCATTCTCAATGACACGCCGATCAATGATGCGCCTGCAGGTCTTGAATGTCTCACAGGTGATGCGGCCAAGGACGCGCTGATCAGCGGACGCTTTGCGCTCGTCGTGAAAAGCCCGGGTATTTCGCTCTATCGGCCCGAGATTGCGCAAGCCAAAGCCAAGGGCACGCGCTTCACATCGGGCACGAACCTCTGGTTTGAAGCGCACCCGAACGCGCGCACGATTGCGGTGACGGGCACCAAGGGCAAGAGCACGGTCTCGCGCCTCATTCATCATCTGCTCGCCCAAG
>CALFIA010000203.1 GCA_937876275.1 uncultured Actinomycetes bacterium
CTCTTTCCCTACACGACGCTCTTCCGATCTCGAACTTCATCACCTTGTAATTCTTGAAGAAATCTTCCGGCTTTTCGAGCTTGGCCACGCCCTCGCGGAACTCCTCGCCGATGCGGCGGGCATCGTTGTAGCTGCGCGGGTGGATGTTCTCGATGCGGCTGATATCCATCGGACGACGGTCGGCCAGCGGCGCGGTGGTCGGGCGACGATCGGGGGCCGAGTCGCTGCGGAAGGTGCGCACGCCACGTGAATCGGGCTGCGAGGAGCGACCATCGGGGATGGTGCGCACGCTGCTCGAGCGGTAGCGGTCATCACGGTCGTCGTAGCGATCGTCATAGCGGTCAGAGGAGCCACGCGAGGAGGAGCTTCGCGAGTCACGACCGCGCACGTCACGACGCACGTCGTCGTAGTCGTCGTACTCCTCGTAGTCGGTGTCTTCGACCAGACCGAGATAGACGGCCATCTTGCGCATTGCGCCCGCCATCACCCGCCGCCTTTCTCCGTGGTGCACCAAGTGAGCCCATGAGGGCTCGGACCCGTGGGGGTCGTTTCCACGTTACTGCACGTAGGAGCGGTTCCCCAGGACCGCGCCGCCCACGCGCACATGTGTCGCCCCGGCTGCAATGGCCGCTTCGAGGTCATCGCTCATCCCCGCGCTCATCATCTGGGCCGAGGGGTACAGATCCAGAAGCGAGGCCCGCACCGAGGCCAGCCGAGCAAAGGCAGCCACGGGATCCCCGGGATACGGCGCAACCCCCATCACGCCGGCCAGCACGAGCCCTGGAGTCCCGGCAACCAAGTCGGCGAGCTCCGGCACCGAAGAAGGCACCGCCCCTCCCCGCCCGGCAACCGGCTCAGGATCCAGGTTCACCTGTATCAGCACCGACAGCGAACGATCCCCCGATGCGAGAGGAGCCAGCAAGGACGGCCGATCAACCGAGTGCACGACATCCGCCCACTTCGCCACTGACTTCGCCTTATTCGACTGCAACTGCCCGATCATGTGCCAGCGAAGCGATGAGGAGAGCGAACCGAGCTCCGCGTCCTTGAGCGAAGCCTCCTGATCCTTGTTCTCGCCAATGTCGGTCACGCCCAGCGAGGCCAAGAGCGCAATATCGGAAGCCGGGAAGGTCTTGGTCACCACGATCAGGTGAACCGGGTCAGTGCGCCCGCATGCAGCCCGCGCTGCATCGATCCTCGCGTGCACAGCAGCCAGGTTCAAGCGGAGCTGCTCTAGGCGTGACTCCTGATCAACCGCGGGCTCCATGGCTCCATCCTCTCGTGTACTCGTGCTGACGCGCCCCTTCATCCACAGCCTGGGCAAACTCTTGATCCGGGTGTAATATTGGTACCAATATTCAAGAATGAAGAGATTGCGCTTGGCAACCCGTAAGCACCGGGTCGGCTTGGCTCGAATTGTTGTCGTAATCGCGAACGCGCACACCGTGAGAGCAATGGTGACCGCTCGTGGCAATGACGCGATTTTCTACCAAGGCTTCGATGATCGAGGGCGAGAGCTCGAGATCAGCGTGGTTGAGGGTGAGGACTCTGATGTAGTGATTCATGCGATGCCGGTTGACTATCGAAGGAGCAGCAGATGACCCGAAAGCGGTACGTGGCGGACGGATATGTCGACCTCGAGAAGGAAGTAATTCTCGACAAGAAGGGACGCCGCATCGACAGTGACTACGTGGCCGATGTCGTCAAAGCGGCAGATGCAGTTCGCCCCGTCGGGCGCCCTGGGCTGAACGCGGACGCAGGTC
>CALFIA010000204.1 GCA_937876275.1 uncultured Actinomycetes bacterium
ATCGACTTCAGCGACATCGATGAGATCCGCCGCACAGTCGAGTACTGCAATCAGATTCCGGTCAATGAGCGTCACCCCTATGGCGGCGACCTGGTCTACACCGCCTTCTCGGGCTCGCATCAAGATGCGATCAACAAGGGCCTGAAGGTGATGGAGGCCGAGGCAGCCGAACTTGGCATCAACGTCGATGACCACCTCTGGGCTGTGCCGTACCTGCCGATCGACCCGAAGGATGTCGGTCGCACCTACGAGGCTGTCATTCGCGTGAATTCGCAGTCCGGCAAGGGCGGCGTCACCTACATCATGCGTACCGAGCACAAGCTCGATCTCCCCCGCCGGCTCCAGATCGAGTTCTCCTCGGTGATCCAACGCGTGACAGATGATGAGGGCGGCGAGATCAGCGGCGCCGAGATGTGGAACATCTTCTCCGCCGAGTACCTCCCGGATCCGGCGGCGCCCTGGGGACGCTTCTCCCTAAAATCGGTCAAGCAGGATTCCGCTGTCGACGGCGAGACGAGCATCGATGCGGTCATCGTCGACAACGGTGCCGAGGTGAGCCTCACTGGCACCGGCAATGGTCCGATTGCTGCATTCTGCGACGCACTGGGCAAGCATGGCGTTGACGTGCGCGTTCTCGACTATGCCGAGCATGCCATGAGCGCCGGCGGTGACGCCAAGGCGGCGTCCTATCTCGAGTGTGCGGTTGATGGCATCGTGCTGTGGGGTGTGGGCATTGATCCCTCGATCACGACCTCCTCGCTCAAGGCGATCATCTCCGCGGTGAACCGGGCCGTTCGCCACTCATGAGCGTGGGCGAATTGCGCCTGCCGATCCGCACGGAACGGCTCACCATTCGCGCCCTTACGCTCGATGACGCTGAGAACCATGCTCGGATGACGAGTGATCCCACCGTCGTCCGCTACCTCTACGAGGATGTTCTCGACTCGCAGGCATCACTCGAGCATCTCGAGCGCCGAATTCCTGCCCAACTTCCGGCCGAACGAGAATGGCTCAACCTCGCTGTCGAGATCGATGGTCGGTATCTCGGCGAGGTAGGGGTGTACCTCGGCAGCATCGTCAACGGTCACTGCGAGGTCGGCTATGTCTTTCTTCCCGAGGCAGGTGGGCACGGATACGCCACGGAAGCCACGGCCGCCATGGTTGACCTTGCCTTCGACGAACTCGGTGCGCATCGCGTTGCCGGTCGCCTCGATGCACGAAATCGGGCATCGGCAAAACTTCTGGAGCGACTGGGCTTTCGACTTGAGGGCACGTTCATCGAGAACGAATTCGTCAAGGGCGAGTGGACCGATGAAGCGATCTACGCCATCACCGAAGCCGAGTGGCGCGCTCGCGCAACCAGCTGAGAAATCACGCTGACTGCTCCGGTTCGGCAAACTGGCTCTGATACAGCTCGTAGTAGTAGCCACGTTCGGCCATCAACTGCTCATGCGTGCCCTGTTCAACGATTCTGCCTTCACGCATGACGATGATGACGTCGGCGTTGCGAATAGTCGAGAGTCGGTGCGCGATCACGAAGCTCGTGCGCCCGCGCCGCAGCTCCGACATGGCCCGCTGGATCAGCACCTCAGTGCGGGTATCGACCGAGCTCGTAGCCTCATCGAGAATCAGCACGGCGGGGTCGGCGAGGAATGCTCGAGCGATGGTGAGCAACTGCCGTTCGCCGGCACTGATGTTGGCCGCCTGCTCACTCAGCTTGGTCGCGAAACCCTCTGGCAGCGTGCGAATGAAGTGCTCGGCGAAGGAGGCCCTCGCTGCGCGCTCCACGTCGCCTGGAGTCGGACTGTCGGCACCGTATGCAATGTTGTCGTAGATCGTGCCCTCGAAGAGCCAGGTGTCTTGCAGCACCATGCCGAAGCACCGACGAACATCTGCGCGAGTTGCCTCGCGAGAGTCAACGCCGTCGATAAGGATTCGGCCGGACTGGATCTCGTAGAACCTCATCAGGAGATTGACCAAGGTGGTCTTGCCGGCACCGGTCGGCCCGACTATCGCGACCGTCTGACCGGGCACGACGTCAAGACTCATGTCCTCGATGAGAGGCGTATCAGCGAGATAGCGAAAACGGACGTTCTCGAAACTGATGCGACCTGACACGTCGGCGAGTTCGACCGGATGCTCGGGGTCGGGCTCCTGGTCTTGCGCATCAAGAAGCTCGAAAACTCGTTCGGCAGACGCAGCACCTGACTGGAGCAGGTTTGCGACTCCGGCAATCTGCGTGATCGGCATCGTGAACTGACGCGAATACTGAATGAAGGCCTGAACGTCTCCCAGTGACATCGACCCACTCGCCACTCGCAAGCCACCGAACACGGCGATAGCCACGTAGTTGAGATTCGAGATCAGCATGAGCGAGGGCTGAATGATGCCCGAGATGAATTGCGCTCGAAAGCTACTCTCGGCCATTGCCTCGTTGGTCCGGTCGAAGTCGGCGATGGCGCGCTGCCGATGCCCGTATACGCGCACGAGTTCGTGACCGGAGAACATCTCTTCCACATGGGAGTTCAACTCGCCGGTCGACTTCCACTGCGCAGCGAAATGTGGCTTCGAACGCTTGGCAATCACCATGGTGACAATGAAGGACAGCGGCACCGTGAGAACCGAGATGAGCGCAAGGATCGGCGAGATCCAGATCATCATGGCAAGAACGCCAATGACTGTGAGCACAGCCGTGACGAGCTGGGTGAGCGTCTGCTGCAGGGTCATCGAGATGTTGTCGATGTCATTAGTGACCCGACTGAGCAGGTCACCCCTCGAGGTCGAGTCGAAGTAGCTGAGCGGTAGCCGACCGAGTTTCGCGTCGACGTCCTCGCGAAGCCGGTACATCGTGCGTTGAGTGACGCCAGCCATGAGGTAGTTCTGGGCCCAGGCCAAGACAGAGGCGAGGAAGTAAACCACGGCCACGAGCGCGAGCAGCCGCGCCAACGCTGCGAAATCAACCCCGTTGGTGACGGTCATTGCCGCGAGCATGTCGGCCTGAGTGCCCTGCCCGCTTGCACGGAGTTTCTCGACGGCCTGTGCTTGAGTGACCCCAGCAGGAATCTGGTTGCCGATGACGCCGTCGAAGATGAGATTCGTGGCGTTGCCGAGAAGCTTCGGGCCAAGCACCGTGAGGAACACACTCGCGATGCCGAGAATGAGCACGAGAACTGCAATCTTGCGTTCCGGGTGCAAGCGTGACGCAAAGCGTCTGAGGGATCCCCGGAAGTCCTTGGCCTTCTCCGCCGAAGGAGTCATGGCCATGCCAGGAGGGCCGCCACCCATCGGGCCGCGAACAGGGGGTGCAGGAGGGCGTTGGGCACTCATGAGGCCTCAGCCGCCTCAGCTTGGGAGTCGACGATTTCGCGGTAGGTCTCGCAACTGTCGAGTAGTTCGTGGTGGGTGCCACGGCCGACAATGTGGCCTTCATCCATCACCAGGATCTGGTCAGCGGTCGTGATCGACGCGACCCGCTGGGCCACGATGATCACCGTGGCGCCCTCCGTGGAGTCACGAAGTGCTCGCCTGAGCCGGGCATCGGTGGCGTAGTCGAGGGCCGAGAAACTGTCGTCGAAGACATAGATGGCCGGACGCCGCACGAGTGCGCGCGCGATGGCAAGACGTTGGCGTTGTCCGCCCGAGAAGTTAGCTCCGCCCTGGTCGACGGGCGACTCTAGTTGGTCGGGAAGCGCGCGCACGAAATCCTCAGCCTGCGCAATGCGGAGGGCTTCCCACATCTGAGCCTCAGAAGCGTCCGGAGAGCCGAAACGAAGGTTGCTTGCGATGGTGCCAGCGAACAGGAAGGCACGCTGTGGCACGAGACCGAAGGATTGCCAGAGCTCTTCCTGGGGAATTTCGCGCACATCGATTCCCGACACGTCCACCGAGCCTGAGGTCACATCGAGAAGGCGTGGAAGAAGGTTGACCACCGTGGTCTTGCCCGAGCCGGTGCCACCGATGATGGCGGTGGTCGTTCCCGGGAGAAATTCGATGTCGATGCCCTGGAGGATCGACTCCTCAGCGCCGGGGTAACGGAAGCTGACATCGCGCAGCACAACATGACCGACCCGTTCACCATCCGGAATCTCCCGATGGGGCATGTCAACGATGTCAGGCACGGTACCGAGCACCTCATTGATGCGATCTGCCGAGGCTGCAGCGCGCGGAACCATCATCAAGGTCATCACGGCCATCATCACCGAGAAGAGGATTTGCATGATGTACGCGAGAAATGCCGTCAGGTTGCCGATGGGCATCGAGCCCTCAGCGACTAGGTGCCCGCCGAACCACAGCACAGCGACCGAAGAGAGGTTCATGATGAGCAGGAGCATCGGTAGTACGAGGGCGAAGATGCGTGTGACCTTCAATGTCGTTCCGGTGAGATCGGCATTGGCCTCGGCGAAGCGCAGCTCCTCGATTGGCGTGCGATTGAAGGCTCGCACGACGCGAATTCCCGTCAAGTTCTCGCGGAGTACCTGATTGACGCGGTCGATCTTGACCTGCATCACCTTGAACAGCGGAATCGCCTTGAACACCATAATCGAGATCACTGCCAGCATGAGCGGGATGATCACGATGAGAAGCAGCGACAATTGAGCGTTTTCGCGAATCGCCATGATGACGGCGCCAACTGCGGTGATGGGCGCCAGGACCATCATCGTCAGGCCGGTCATGACGAGCATTTGGATCTGCTGCACATCGTTGGTGTTGCGCGTGATCAGCGAGGGCACGCCAAGTGCATTGACCTGACTGAGGGAGAGCGACTCGACTCTTCGAAACAGGTCACCGCGAATATCGCGACCAAGACGCATCGCAGTGCGCGCACTGAAGTAGACCGCGATGACTGAGGAGATTCCGAGAATGAGTGAGATGAGCAGCATCAGCCCACCGGCGCGCAGGATGTAGCCGATATCACCGGTGATGACACCTTGATTGATGATGTCGGCGTTGAGGTTCGGGAGATAGAGGTTGGTGATCACCTGAATGAGCAGGAGGAAGGCAATCAGGACCAGGACGAGTCGATGCGGTCGCAGGTACCGACCGAGCAACGAGTTCACCGTTCGACTCTAACCCCACCGCACCGTAGTTCTCCCGCGCTCCCCTACGAGCGAACGCCTGACAAGCCGAAGGGGGCCACGGTCATCGACCATGGCCCCCTTCGCGTTGCCTGCTTAGCCGACGAGGTCGACCGACTCGGCCCAGTTAGCGCCAATAGCGGTCGAGATGCCCTCAAGGGTGGCCTTGTCGACGGCAGAGTCGACGGTGAGCACGACCAGAGCCGAACCCGCGTTGTCGGGGCTCACCTGCATGCCACCGATGTTGATGCCTGCCTCGCCGAGCTTTTGGCCGATGGTTCCGACAACGCCCGGGCGATCGCTGTAGTTCAGGAAGATCAGGTGATCGCTGACCTGGACGTCGACGTCGTGGCCATCTACCTCGACCAGCTTGGCGATGTTGCGCGGGCCTGCAACAGTGCCGGCAACGCTGACCGACGTGCCGTTGGTCAGGGTCAGCGTGACGCGCACCAGCGAGCGGTGATCGGGGCTGACCGTGTCAGAGGTGAGCGCAACCTCAACTCCGCGCTGCTGTGCGAGCACCGGGGCGTTGACGAAGGAGACGGGATCATTGACAAGTACCTGGAAAACGCCCTTGAGCGCCGACAGCTCGAGTACACGAACATCCTCGGTCGCTGCTTCGCCAAGCACCTGAACATCGACACGCACGACGGCATCGGTGGCCAGGCCGCAGGCAATGGAACCGAGCTGCTCGGTCAAGGGCAGCAACGGCTTGATGATCTGGGCCAGCTGGCCACCTTGGACGTTCACCGCGTCGGGCACGAGCTCGCCCGCGAGCGCGAGGCGAACTGAGCGCGCCACGGCGATGCCCGCCTTCTCCTGCGCTTCGTCAGTCGAGGCGCCCAGATGCGGAGTGGCGACAACCTGCTCAAGGGTGAACAACGGAGAGTCGGTGCAGGGCTCCTTGTTGAACACGTCAAGACCGGCGCCGGCGACACGACCGTCGACAAGTGCCTGGTACAGCGCCTGCTCATCGACAATGCCACCGCGAGCGGCATTGATGATGTGCACGGTCGGCTTGACCTTGTGCAGTGCCTCGTCGCCGATCAGGCCAACGGTCTCGGGGGTCTTAGGAAGGTGCACGGTGATGAAGTCGGCCTCAGCGAGCAGGTCGTCGAGGCTGACCATGCGAACACCCAGCTGAGCGGCGCGGGCCGGCTGCACGTAGGGGTCATAGGCGATGAGCTTCACGCCGAAGGCGGAGAGTCGCTGGGCGACGAGCACGCCGATGCGGCCGAGGCCCACGACGCCGACAACCTTGTCTGCCACCTCGACGCCGGTGTACTTCGAGCGCTTCCACTCGCCATTGGCGAGGGCGGCCGCTGCAGGCACCACGTTGCGGGCCGAGGCCAGCAGGAGTGCGACAGCGAGCTCGGCCGCTGACACGATGTTGGAGGTCGGCGCATTCACGACCATCACGCCGGCCTGGGTGGCCGCCTTGACGTCAACATTGTCGAGTCCGACGCCAGCGCGGGCGATGACCTTCAGGTTCT
>CALFIA010000205.1 GCA_937876275.1 uncultured Actinomycetes bacterium
CGGCGGCGTCTACTCGCTGTCATCCACCTCCGTCACCATTGCTGATGGAGACACCATCGCGCTTCACGACATTTCTGGACTGCATGTCAACGCATCCATCTCGAGCGGTGGATCGGTGGGAATCGCGAACACCACCACCTCGTCTTTTGGCGGTGTTACAGGGTCCGGAACGATCACGGTTTCCAATGTGAACGGCGATCCTTCGTGCTCTGCCACCCTCACGTTCAGCAACGGTGCCTCCGGGGGTCCCAGCAGTAGTGGCCCCGCTGAGATCATTCAGGCGTTCGGGCGGCCGGCTTCGGGATCGTGCGCTTCCGCCCAACCAGCGAACATCAACTGGGCTGGTGTAGGTAGCGACGGCTGGGCCATCTCCTGGGCACAGTGGGTTAACGGCGGCAAGGGCGGCCCTGTGTGCATCCGTACTTTGGTCTACAGCACCACGCAGGCGAAGTGGATTGTCGGCTAGATCTGAGTCGATCGATGTGACGACCGAAACGTCAGCAGCCCGTACCCCTCATCGAGGAGTGCGGGCTGCTTCTGGCTTTGGGTGGGAATGACGAAGGCCCCGGGATCGCCGGGGCCCTGTCTTGTGCGCGAGGGGGGAGTTGAACCCCCACACCCTTTCGAGTACACGGACCTGAACCGTGCGCGTCTGCCTATTCCGCCACTCGCGCTTGCCTCTTGTCTCCAAGGCCCGTGAAGGCTACCACCTGGGGATTTGCCTCCGCCAATGCCGATCTTCGGCTCAGGCGGCGACCCGCATACGGCGGAAGAAGATCGACAGCACGATCAGGCCCAGTGGCAGCCAGGTCGCCACGTGAGGCATGAAGATCGAGACCACGCCAATGAGCAGGAAGAAGCCGGCAAACGACCAGCCTCGCTTCTGCCCGTTCGGATCCCTGGGGTGAGTGGGGTCCAAAAGGGCCGGGCGCCTGTCGGCATGACGGCCGATGAGTGCACCAAGGGCACTGATCGCCGCGAGTGTTCCCCAGTAGAAGAGGCCAACTCCAGCATGATCGCTCACCGCACCAGAGCGACCGAAGACCAGCGATATGCCGTACATCGTGCTCGGCCAGGGCAGGATCACGATCAGCAGCAGCCAGGCGAGATTAAGTCGAAAGATCGTGGAGTCATAACCGCGCATCCGATTGAGAATGCGGTTATGAGCGAGCCACATGACGCCAACGATGAGGAATGTGAAGCAGAACGAACCGACCTGACCAACATGGTCTCTCACGAGTTCCCACACGCTCTCGCTGTTCGAGGTGCGCTGGATCTGCACAATCGAGAGCACGTTCACAGTCATCGCGACAGCCACGATGGCGTCGCTCATGTTGATCAGGCGATCAAAGGCTCGACCCGTACTGATGCCTGCCTGCGCATCAGCGAGCTTCTGATCCGGCTCTGACTGATGCTCTGACTCCATAAGGGAGTTCTAGCAGGTGCCAGTGGTGGCAGCAATCACCTCTGGCACCTGTTGACGTGCGGTGCGGGACCGTAATCGCCACCTCATCGCGGGTTACCATCAAGACTAAGGAGATCACGCTTATATGGGTGCGTCTCCCGGGCAGGGAATCGCACAGGGTTCCGGGCTCGTCGTACTGCTGGAATCGTCGTCATTCGGAGGCATGGTGGGCCTGCTGGAACGGTTCGAGGACTCCCTCGACCGCCTCGTGAACGGGGCCTTCGCGCGCGCATTCAAGGCCGAGGTGCAGCCCGTCGAGATCGCTTCCGCGCTTCAGCGCGAGATCGACGACCGCGCAGCTGTTGTTGACCGCGATCGCACGGTGATCCCGAACGTCTTCATCATTGAACTCTCCGACCACGACTACAAGCGGCTGTCAGTGTTCAAGGATGCCCTGCAGGTTGAACTGGCCACCTTGGTGACTGACTACGGGCGCGAGCAGCGCTACACCCTCCTCGGCCAGGTCTCCGTGGTTCTCGGCGCTGATGACGAACTTGATACCGGCATCTTCCGCGTGCGAAGTGAGGCGCGTGCCGAGGTCAGTGCGGCAGTGAGCGGTTCCGCCGCAGAAGCGGCAGGCGATACGCATCCTCGCCTGGTCATCGGTGGTATCGCCTACCCGTTGGTGCGTGCGGTCACTCGCATCGGTCGCGGCAGCGACTCCGATATTCGTATCGATGATCCCGGCGCTTCGCGCAATCATTGCGAAATCGTCATGGGTGATCCTGTCGTCGTGCGCGATCTCAAGTCGACCAATGGCACGATGGTGAGCGGTGAACGCGTCACCGAACTCGCACTCATTGATGGCACCGCGATCTCCATCGGATCGACAACGCTGGTCTACCGGAACGGCTGATCGTGTCCGAGCTCGCGCTCACCCTCATTCGCCTCGGCTTCCTCGCGCTGCTGTGGGCATTCGTGCTCATCACCGTGTTCGTGCTGCGTCGCGATCTGAAGCAGCCCGCCGATGCTCGTCCGATGGCGACGAAGTCACCTCGCGGAAACAAGGCGCCCAAGGCTCCGCGAGCAGAGAAGGTCAAAGCTCCTAAGGCCTCGAAGGTCAAGGGCACGAAGCTCGTCGTGACAGAAGGTCCGCTCGCAGGCACAGTTGTTCCACTCGATGGAGCACAAGTCACTATCGGTCGAGCCCCCGATTCCACGATCGTCATCGATGACGACTATGCATCCAGTCGTCATGCGCGCGTGTATTCCTCCGAGGGAACGTGGGTCGTCGAGGATCTCGGATCCACGAACGGCACCTGGATCGAGCGCACGCGCATCACCACGCCCACGGTCCTTCCGGTCGGCGCACCCCTTCGCGTTGGCCGCACGACTCTTCAGCTACAGAAGTAGTCGAGATGACTCTTAAGTTGCGTTACGCCGCGAAGAGCGATGTTGGACTCGTGCGCCAAGGCAATGAGGACTCCGGCTACGCCGGCCCACGCCTGCTCATGGTGGCCGACGGCATGGGGGGCCACGCGGCCGGCGAGGTGGCCTCCCAGCTGGTTATCGCGGCCCTCGCCCATCTCGACGACGACGAGCCCGGCGGCGACCTGCTCGGCAACGTATGGCGTTTC
>CALFIA010000206.1 GCA_937876275.1 uncultured Actinomycetes bacterium
CACCCGCCACCTTGGCGTCCAGCGCGGCCTCCACCTTGCCCGCGTCGGTGCGGCTTGCGGCCAGGCGCGCATTGTCGCGCGCAAAGGCCTTGGTGGCCTCGGCGGCGACGCGCGCCTTGGCCACCACTGCCTCCGCCGCCTCCTCCTCGGTGAATCGAGGTCGCTGCGCGCCCGGCGCGGGCGCAGCGCCCGCCGCGGGGGCAGGGGAGGTCGTGGCGGCGGCGGGCTTCCACTCGTCGCGCTTGAGCCCGACGTACACCTCGATGAGATCCGTTTCGAGGTAGGACTGCAGCTTGGTGTCGGCCTCGAGTGCATCGAGGGAATCGGCGAGTGAGTGCGGAGTGTGGCGATCGGTGTTCGGTGCCTCGTCGGCATCGCCCAGCTGCGGATCAGGGAGTGCGAGCTTCTCGTCGACGCCATGCATGCCGGCTGCAAAAAGTGCAGCGCTGAGCAGATGTGGTGTTGCAGTTCCGTCAGCCATGCGGTGCTCGACTCGAGTGGAAACGCCGCGCTGACCGGGGACGCGCACTGTCGCGATGCGATTGTCGAGACCCCAGTTGGCCCAGTAGCCACTGAGCATGCCCGGAGTCAGGCGCTTATACGAGTTCACGGTCGGTGCAGCAAAGGCCGCGAGGGCCTCGTGATGCACGAGCAGGCCGGCGATGAAATGACGGGCCAGATCGGTGATGCCCAGTGGGTCATCGAGGCTCGCGAACATGTTCTCTCCTGACACATTCGCGAGGCTCATGTTCACGTGCATGCCATTGCCGACAGCATCAGCGAATGGACGTGCCATGAAAGTTGCGTCGACGCCACGCTCGCGTGCAGCGAGTCGCACGAGCTCGCGAAAGAGCAGCGCACAGTCGGCGGACTCGAGTGCAGGTTGGTAGTGAAGTGCTGCTTCAACCTGGCTCGGCGTGAACTCGGCGTTGACGCCCTCGACCTGGAGGCGTGCCATCTCGGCGAGCTCGACAACGGCCTCGAGCGTGCCGCTTGGATCTGCGCCGGCACCGATGCCGTAGACCCGGTGATCGGGAACCGGCATTTTCATCAGCGGCTTGAGGCTCTCGAGCAGGAAGAACTCCATCTCGAACCCGCTCGTCGGCGTGTAGCCGCGCTGTGCCCACTGATCGCAGATCAGGCGAAGCTGACGGCGGCCGTCGAGCGGAAGTTCGTCGCCATTGGTGCGGTAGAGATTCGACAGCGCGATCTGACGGCCACCGATCCACGGGCGCAGGGTCGAGGAATCGATACGAGCTTCCATGTCGGGGAAGCCGGCGCTGGTGGAGTAGGTAGGCGTGTCGAGAAACTCGAGGTCGAGACCTTGCACCATCACGGTGATGGCGTAGTGAGTCGGATGATCGACGCGGTGTGCCGGAATGGTCTTGCCATGAGTGAGGCCGAGTAGGTCGGGAAAGATGACGTCGATCTGGTCAGTCACGTCAGTTCGCCTTTCCGGCAGCTACACCGACAAGCGTGCCCTTATCTACGACTTGATGCTCATCGAGCCACACGCTGTGATTACGCATCGGTAGATCGAAGTGACCTGCGGTGAAGCGGTCAGCATTCTCATTCGCTCCGGTGCTGAACAGGAAGTTTCCGCCGAAGGCGCGAGCCTCAGTGCCATTGATGTCGGAGCGGTCGTAGAGCTCGAGGAAATCCCAGCGTGCGCTGGTGTTCATTCCGAAGCCGACATGTGAGGTGGCGTAAGCGTCGGCATCGAATGCCTCAAGGTACGAGCGCATGAGCTCGGCCTGGTAGCCATTGCCCTTGATCTCGACCACGTAGTCGTTCTCGATGCGCATCGTGATCGGCTCGGTGATGTAGTGCTTGAAGGTCAGGTTGATATCGCCAGGTGCAAGAACAACCGTGCCGTTGACGGTTCCCTTCGCGGGGAAGGCGAGCACGAGACCGCCAGGCCAGTGGGCGATCGACCCTGGTCCGGAGATCACGCCGGTGGAGCCTGCGGTGAAGGCGCCCGCGAGCTCGACAGTGAGGTCAGTGCCGAACTCGCTGGTCGCGCGCATCGTCGTCGAGCGCTTCATCAACTCGTGAGCCGCGGTAACGCGCTCGGCCATCACCGGATCGTGACGCATGCGCTCGTACACCTCTGGGTGCTCGAGGCTCACCATCAAGATGCTGGTGCCTGACGACAGAATCGGGCCGAGCTCCTTCGCGTGCAGCATGCCCTCGACGGTGCAGTCGACGACGAACGGCACCGATGACAAAGAGCCGATTGCACCCTGAAGTCCATTGAGTGCGAGCGTCGTGCCGGTGGAACGAATAGCAACGGGACCAGGGTTAGCCGGCGTGCGCATCACGACCTCGAAAGGCTTCGCGCCAAGTGACTCGAGTGCGAGCAGTGATGTCTCGACGAGGTCGGGGCGACTTGCTGACTCGGAGAGCACGATGCACTCCATGCCGGGAGTCACGCCGTTCACCTTGAACTGCGCGGCAAAGGACTCGATCCAGCGCCATTCGGCGACAGGCGGTCGGACGCTCATGTGGTCTCCCAGTGCTGAAGGATTGCGCGGTTCACGGCGTCGGGTGCCTCGAGGTTGAGCAGGTGCCCGGCGCCGGGAATCGTGACAAGTGTGGCATTGGGCATGAGATCGACGATGGCCTTCGAGTAGGAAGGCGGGGTTTCGTCGTCATCCTCGCCTATAAGGACGAGTGTTGGTGTCGTGATCTCGGGCAGGATCGCCCGCGAATCGTGCGAGGGCAGGATCGACAGGCTGGTGAGCATTCCGGCCATCGGGATCCGAGCCATGGCCTCACAAGCCTCGGGTACGACGTGCTGCGCATTCGGGCCGGCGAGAGAGCTCAGGATCACCGGGGCTGCGGCGGCCACGGTTCCGAAGGTCTCCAGACCCTTCAACCGGTTATTGCGCCATTCAACGGGGTCGGTCCCGTCGAGGCCGAACGCGGGACTCGTGCAGATCAATGTGAGCGAGCGCACGAGCTCGGGGTGCGCATGGGTGACGTACTGGGCAATCATCCCGCCGAAAGACGTGCCCACCAAGTCAACGGGGGCATCGGGGGAGACCCGTCGAATCAGCGCAGCAGCGCGATCGGCGTAGCCGCCAAAGCTCTCGATCTCGACCGGGCTGGATTCGCCGTAGCCCGGGGCATCCCAGGCCACGACCCGTTCGGCCTCAGCGAGAACCTGCAAATTCGGACCCCAGGCGATGCGCGAGCCGCCGAGCCCGTGCAAAAGAACGGCGACGCGAGGGCCTTCACCTGCTTCACGCCAGGCGTTCGGGGTCTCGTCGACGTCGGTGATCGTGATCGGCATCCCTGAAAACTATGGCCGCCTACCAATTTAGTCAACAGTGTTGACATTTGATTTTCGTTCCCTATTCTCGACGGCATGACTCCTGCGAATGCCGTTGCCGCTCATGAAGGTTCCTCCGTTGCTACCGGTTCCACCGGCGGCAAGACGGGCCCGGTCGGTACCCCCGACTCCACGATGACCCGTGAAGAAATGGTCGCGGTCATCCGCGAGCTCGGCCCGGCCTTCGAGGAGCGCGCCGTTCACACCGACCGCAATGCCGAATTCCCCTGGGGCAACTTCAATGATCTGCGTGAGCGCGGCTTCCTCGCGCTCTGCGTGCCGAAGCAGTACGGCGGCATGGGTGCCAGTTACGCCGATTACATTCGCGTGTCAGAAGAGATCGGGCGGCACTGTGGCTCCACCGGACTGACCTTCAACATGCACAACGCGACGATGCTGTGGGCCGGCCAGGTAGCTGACCTGCTCGACATGAGCCCGGAGGAGCGCGAAACCCACGAGCGCCGTCGCACAGAGATGTTTCGCGGTGTCGTCGAGAATGGTGAGATCCACTCGCAGCCCTTCAGTGAAGGCCTGAACCCCGGCGCTCTCGCAGGTATCCAGACGCGGGCAACGCCCGTCGAGGGTGGATACCTCGTCACCGGCCGCAAGATCTTCGCGTCACTTTCTGGCGCAGCTGATCGTTACAACGTCACCTGCCAAGTTGAGGGTGAAGAATTCCTGCGCCTGCTCTCCGTTCGTTCCAACGCTGAAGGCGTGGAAATCGTCGATGACTGGGATCCGCTGGGCATGCGCGGCACTGTCTCGCGCACTCTCTTACTCAAAGACGTCTTTGTTCCTGCCGATGACGAGATCATGCCCGGCGGTATGTATGACCAGGCTGCCAAGAGGTTCCCTTACCTCTTCATGTCTCTGGCGCCGTCGTACCTCGGCCTCACCAAGGGCATCCTCGACTTCACTCGCAGTTACCTGCGAGGTGAGGTCGCCGGTGCCGCCAAGGGCACGGGTCGCCGTGACAACCCCATCAAGCAGTACGGCTGGGCCGAGATGAATATCAAGTACGAGCAGGCACGCGCCATGCTCTTCAGCGTTGTCGACTCGGCGACTCTCGATCCCATCGAGGAGCAAATGGTGACGGCATGGGCTGCGGTGTACACCGTGATGGAGCACGCCAACGCTGTCGCTGCGCTTGCGGTACGGGTCTGCGGTG
>CALFIA010000207.1 GCA_937876275.1 uncultured Actinomycetes bacterium
GACCCAAGGCCAGGACGACGCAGGCAACGCCACCGGAGATCACCGACACTGTCTCCCCCGCGAGCGCCGCGACGGTACCCGCTTCGACATCGCCCAACCTCGGGCCACCGGCCACGACAACCGTGAACACGCCCTGCAGACGTCCGCGGTACTCATCCGGGGTCGCGGTCTGCAAAATCGTGGAACGGAATACCGCCGAAACGTTGTCGGCCGCACCGGCGATGGCCAGCAGCAAGAAGGCAAGCGGCAGCCAGCGCACCATTCCGAATGCTGCGATAGCCGTACCCCACACCACGATCGCCAGCACGATGGCACGACCTTGATAGCGAATGGAATGCAACCAGCCGGAGAGAACGCCGGAGAGCAAGGCGCCTACCGCCGGTCCGGCGGAGAGAATTCCCAGCACTGTTGCGACTTCGCGTAGTGATCCGCCGTACCACTGCGCAGCGATTGCCGGGAAGAGTGCGCGGGGCATTCCGAACACCATGGCGATGATGTCTTCGTAGAAGGTCATCTGCAGGTTCTTCTTGCCCTTGAGGAATGCAAAGCCCTCTCGCACGGCCGACCAGCCAGCGCGAGGACGTTCATCGCCCTCGATGATGATCGGCGGAAGGCTGGGCAGCATCCACATCGCCCAGACGAGCACAAGATACGCGACGACATCGATGACGTACGCGGATGTCACGGTGCCGGTGATGGCGACAAGTGCACCGCCGAGCAGCGGGCCGATCGTGAAGCCGAAGTTCCACGTCAGCATGCTCAATGCGTTGGCCGACGGGAGCAACTCGCGCGGAACGATGCGCGGAATGATCGCCTGCCTTGCGGGATTACCGACGGCGAAGAACATCGAGGCCATCGCGATGATGAGGTACAGCACTCCGACGGAATCGATTCCGAGCAGTGATTGCACGAGGAACAGCGCAGAGCAGGTCCACATTCCGATTGCGGTCACGATGCCGACGATTCGTCGGTCAAAGGCATCCGACAGCGTGCCGCCGTAAAGACCGAAACCGATCAGGGGCACGAGCTGGAATAGGCCGACCAGGCCGACCATGAAACTCGAGTGGGTGAGATCCCAAACCTGGAAGCCGACGGCTACCGAGGTCATCTGCTGGCCGATATTGCTGACGCCGAGCGATGCCCACAGGCGGCGATACGGCGCACTGACCCGCAGCGGAGTCAGGTCAGCGAAGAGGGCCACGCACGAAACCTATTCGCGGATGAAGTTCGAGTATCACGGGGATAGTCGCTCGAGCGCCCAACTGTCGGCGTGCGAGAGATCGGCATGCTCAACCAACGCCCTGAAACGAAGTCGATCATGCAGCCGCGAGGGACGCCCCTGCCAGAACTCGATCGCTGACGGGCGAATGAGCCACCCGCCCCAGAAATCAGGGAGGGGAATCTCCGAGTCGTCGCCGTACTGCTCGACGAGCTCGGCGTAGCGGGCCTCCAATGATTCGCGACCATCGATCACCGTCGACTGCGCACTTGCCCAGGCACCAAGTTGAGAGCCACGCGGACGCGACCGGTAATACGTCTCGACTTCGTCGCGTCCGATCAGCTCGGCGGTACCCACCACAGTGACCTGTCGGTGAATCGCGAACCACGGGAAGACGATCGATGCGTGCGAGTTCTCAGCAAGCTCACGACTCTTGCGGGATTCCAGGTTCGTGTAGAAGACGAAGCCACGCCCATCGGCTTCCTTCAGCAGCACGGTGCGTGAACTCGGTGCGCCTGCGGCGCTCGCAGTGGAGACCACCATGGCATTGGGCTCGGGCAGCCCGGCCGCCTCAGCCTCGGCGAACCAGCCATGAAAGGCATCGCCTGGGTTAGCTGGGAGGTCTTCT
>CALFIA010000208.1 GCA_937876275.1 uncultured Actinomycetes bacterium
CACTCTTTCCTACACGACGCTCTTCCGATCTGTGATACCGGCACCCGGCTCGGCATACGTGGCCTTGACCTCATCGCTCAGGCTCACGGCATGGAACACGGTGGCGAGTTCGTGATAGCCGTCCTTGCGCAAAGGCCCGACCGACAACTGCAGATTCACTTTCGCGGGTACGCGAACGATCACCGAGTTCGGGGCCATGGAAGTGAGGGTAGGCGTTCTAGCGAGCCAGAGCGCGGTGAAGGCTGTCGGCCAGGGAGATGAACTCGGGCAGGGTGAGCGCCTCGCCGCGGCGGCCCGGATCGATACCTGCGGCCCGAAGCGCCTGCTCGGCCGCATCGGGTGAACCAGCCAATTGCGCTAGCGCGCCGCGCAGGCTCTTGCGGCGTTGAGCGAAAGCAGTATCAATGACCGTGAACACCCATTCGCGACTCGACTCGCACGTGGGCTGCTCGCGACGGTCGACGCGCACAAGTGCGGAATCGACATTCGGCTCGGGCCAGAACACGTTGCGGCCGATGTTGCCGGCCATGCGCACCTCCCCGTACCACCGTGCTTTCAGGCTGGGGATGCCATAGGTACGACTACCGGGGTCTGCAGCAAGACGCTCAGCGACTTCCTTCTGCACCATCACCAGTGCGGTGCGGATGGTCGGCACGACTTCAAGCAGATGAAGGAGCACGGGCACCGAGACGTTGTAGGGAAGATTCGCGACAAGGGCGGTGGGCTCCCCCGGTACTGCGTCAACCTTCATCGCATCGGAGACGATCAAGGTGAGCGACTCGGTGCGGTCGGGCATGTGCAGTGCGATCGTGCGTGGCAATTGCTCAGCAAGCACTTGGTCGATCTCGATCGCGATAACTGACGCAACCTCCTGCAGCAGTGCAAGGGTCAATGAGCCGAGCCCGGGGCCGACTTCGAGCACGTGATCGGTCGGCACCACGTCAGCGGCCCGCACGATCCGCTGCACCGTGTTCGGGTCGATGACGAAGTTCTGCCCGAGCTTCTTCGTGGGGCGAATGCCCAGTGACTCGGCGAGCTCGCGAATCTCGCGGGCACCCAGGAGGGCCGTCATCAGAACGGACCGAAAACCTTCTGTGCGTTATTCCACAACGTGGTGGCCATGGTCGCTTCGCTCACGTCGCGCACATCGGCCATCGCTCGCACGGTGTACGGCATCAGGTACGACCCATTGGCCTTGCCGCGGTGCGGAGTAGGAGTCAGGTACGGAGCATCGGTCTCGACGAGTACGAGCTCATCAGGCACTTCGAGAAGTGCATCTCGCAGTCCCTGCGCATTCTTGAAGGTCACTACCCCCGCGAACGACATGTACCAGCCCTTGCTCGCGCAGTACTTCGCCATCGCGGCATCACCGGAGAAGCAGTGGAACACGACAGTCTCGGGTGCACCCTCCTCTTCCACGAGACGGATGACATCGTCGTGCGACTCTCGGTCGTGAATCACGAGCGGCTTTCCCAGCTGCTTGGCCAGGCGAATATGCCAGCGGAAGGACTCGTGCTGGATCTCACGACCCGACTCGTCAGTACGGAAGTAGTCGAGACCTGTTTCGCCGATCGCGCGCACCTTCGGGTCGACGGCGAGTTCAGCTATGGCCGCCCACGCGGCTTCGAGAGCCTCGCGACCCTCCTCCTGCTGCAAGCGTGGCGCTTCATTCGGATGCAGGGCAACGCCCACCACGACCTCAGGCCGTGTCTGTGCCATCTCGACCGACCATCGTGCTGAGTCGACATCGCAGCCGATCTGCACCACGCGGGTAACACCTACGCCGGCAGCGATCTCGAGGAGATCGTCAGGATCAGGAGTTGAGCCCGGGTGGCGATCGCCATCACGGATGTCGAGATGGCAGTGCGTATCGATGACAGGCGCAGCGAGGGGCTGCGGTGCCGTTTCGAACACGTCAGGCCACTTCTTCAATGCGCGGGAAGAGCGAATCACCCTTGGTGATCACTGCGCCCGGCTGAAGGCGACCCCACGTGCCGGCATCGGCCACACGCTGCTCGCCAAGGGGGCCGAGCTGGGCATCAGCACCGAGCTGACTCCACAGCGAGCTCATCGCCTTGGGCATGAGCGGGTTGTAGAGCACCGCAATTGCGCGGAGCGACTCGCAGATCGTGTAGAGCACGGTGTGCAAGCGATCGTCATTGGCTGGGTCCTTCGCGAGCACCCACGGTGCCTGCTCGGTCACGTAGCCATTGACGAGATCAATGAATGACTTGACCGCAGTAATGCCGGTCAGGAAGTCGAGGTCAACGATGGCGCGGTCGGCCTCTGCCGCTGCGGCAGCAAGTGCGTCATGGAGCACGACCTCGGCATCGGTCGCAGCCGGTGACGCCGGCAGCACGCCCGCGCAGTACTTGCCCACCATGGCGGTCGCTCGGGACGCGAGGTTGCCAAGACCGTTGGCGAGCTCCGCGGTGTAGCGGGCCGACATGTCCTCCCAGGAGAAGGAGCCGTCCTGCCCGAACTGGATCGAGCGCAGGAAGTAGTAGCGGAACGCGTCGGACCCGAAGTGGTCGATGATCTGCTCCGGCGCGATGCCCGTGAGCTTCGACTTCGACATCTTCTCGCCG
>CALFIA010000209.1 GCA_937876275.1 uncultured Actinomycetes bacterium
ACGTGCAGACTCAGACAGAGATTGCCGATTCGTCTCAGGTCACAATCTCCTAGTTCGTCAGGCATGACTGCACGTGTCCGGACGCGACTGCCGAGTAGAGTCACGATCCGATTCTCGGCTTTGACCGAAGTGGGCTCACAACTCAATCGTGCCGACCACCCGTATCGCGGCCAACACCACGGCGATCGTTGCTGGCTGCTGAGATCGTCACCTAAAAGATGGACAAGCGAGCCCCTTCGCCCATAGTCTTGAAGTGTTAGGCGATTCGTGCAGATATCGATGTCAGCTTTCGTCAGTGCCAGGGCAATTGTTGCCGCGCTTTCGGTTGATCTGTAGGTGCACTCCGGTCTGTTCGAGATTGAATTATTCGCCCTTTCAGGGCGAGCGAGGTGGCACGTCAATGCTCAAGCGTGCCAAGGTACGAACTATTCCCGTCGCACTCGCGGCTGTGGCGTTGGCGGCAGGAGTCAGCCTCTCGCTGGCGCCTGCGGCGAGCGCGGCAACGAGTGTGATCAGTGCCACGACCACGCTGTCCGACCCTTCGTTCACTTCGACTCTGTGCTCCCCGGACAACAGCCCCGCAACGGCTCACTACGTGGCGAAAAATGTTCAAGTCGCTACCGCCGGCACTTACAACTTTGAAGACCTGCAGGGATACGATTTTGAAGACGGCTGTCTGTTCATCTATGAGAACTCCTTCGACCCCGCAGTTCCAGGCACCAATCTGATCGGTTTCGTCGATGATGGTGGCGTTGGAGTAGTCGGCGATGTCGAATTGGTTGCAGGCGACTATTTTTTCGTCCTCACCCTCAATGGCGGCTCGGAATCGGCAGGAAGTGTGCATTTCTCCGTCACTGGCCCAAGTCCGCTCGTAGTGGAGTCTGAAAGCATTACTCCGGCCCGCCCCATCTGGCACCTGGCCGTGGGTAGAGCCAGCGCTGATGCGAAGTGCGCCGGCAACTACAACCCGAGCTGGGCGCAGTGGCCCAATGCAGGCAAAGGTGGCTACGTGTGTGTCAAGGATATCTACGGCGACGAGACGTTGTCCTGAGCGTGCGCCGGTACGGGCACCCCGACGAAAACGCGAAGCCGAAGTCGTGTGTAGCGAGGTGCAACAGACCAGCCGCTTACAGGGTTCGGGGCTGAATCTCGTGAACTCGGTCTAGCTCGCGAACGCCTTCTAGCTCGCGAACGCCTTCTAGCTCGCTGGCCCGAGAAGTCGTTCGATCACGCGCGGCTGGCCGGGCCATGCAGTCAGGATCACCTCACGGGGCACCCGCCGGCCGGCGTACCTCAGGCAAAGCGCAACAACGATCACATCGTCGAGGGGCCCGATCACGGGCAGAAACTCGGGCGCAAGGTCAATGGGGCTGGCAACCCATAGTGCGGCGAACACCACCGCGATCTTCGCCCGTGTGGGCACGGCAGGGTCACGTCTTAGACGCCACATAAGAGTCGTGCAATCGGGCAGCAGGGCAATCAGGTCTCGAGCCAGCCCCGGAGGCAGCCGGCGAGCGAGGAAGTACATGGTTGCCCAGGCGATTACCATGAAGCCGAGGGTGATTGCCAAAGCCTGAATCCAGATCAGCACGCCCACCTCGATTCGGACCGTGGCTCTGCCGAGAGGCACGCTACCTACCTGCCTCGAGTGGCCGTGCAGGTCAAGGGCTGTTGGCGCCTCCGTGTCTGGCAGCGAATGTACACACAACCGTCCCCTAAACCAGTGACGATCTGCAAGGATGTACATACGCGGACGTCACTTCGGCCATGCGAACTGGTCAGGGGTTCATGTGGGCACCGTTCGCAGTAAAGGGCTACTCGCCTCACTCGTCGCAGTGCTCCTCGTCATCGGGTTGTGTGCCGGCGCGAACCTGGCAGCAGCTGACTCGAACCAGGTGCAGTCCTACCAACGCACGAGTCAATCTGAGGCGTGCTCGGCTCAACCTGGCGAAACGCCTTGGCAGGCCAGCTGGGGAACCGACTCGAGTTGGCATTC
>CALFIA010000210.1 GCA_937876275.1 uncultured Actinomycetes bacterium
GCATTCAAGCCAAGCCGCGCCGGCACGTACACGATCCAGCTCGCGACCGCTGACGGCAAGGCGTTCTACCTGAAGGTCACTGTCGCCGCGAAGAAGGCATCAAGTGCTTCGAAGAAGCCGGCGAGCGGTACGGGCAAGGCGCCCGTGAAGACCACAGGAAAGCAGGGCTAGCGCAATGACAATCTCGAATTCACCTGGGCGTACACGAAGAGTTGTGCGAGGCAGCCTGGTTGTTGGGCTGCTGGCGACCCTCGTCGGAGTCGTGTCGTTGACGGTGGCACCGGCTGCCAGAGCGGCACCAGCCGTGGTGAACGTGACTGTTGAATGCCGGCAACCGCTCTCGGTGACGGCAAACGTGGGCGACACGATCGTGTTCACTTTTGCCAGCTCGTGCAACTACGTCGCGGGCGTTGATGAGTGGAATGTCTGGAATCTCAATGCTGCAGACGGCTCTGGTCAGTACGGGGGCTTTCTCTCTCTTCACGGCACTACGGCGACTCCCTATCCCAACTGTCCGTGGGATGCATCGGCCTGCGCACTTCCTCCCTTCTATGGCAACTCCGATGACTGGTCTGTTACTAGTGGTACTTCATCGGGCATCACCGTGACCACCATCCTGAGTGCGCTGAATGGGGAGCCGCAGCCCCTCGCCATCACACCAGGTGCCGCAATTGGTGTGCTGAACAACGACGTCAACGGTGTTAGTTCACCCTGGGCAGTCGCGATCCTCTGGGCCGGCCCGCGCACATCGGGCGACGATTCAGAGCCTGACATGACGCTCTGGCATCAGAGCATCAGCCGCAGTTCATCGGATGTTGCCTGCCCGTCGGGATACGCAGCCTCGTGGGCGCAGTGGCCCAACGACCACAAGGGCGGCTGGGTCTGCAACCGAGAGCTCTTCGCCTATCAGCCAAACCCTGGGGCATAGACGCATTTCACCCCGCATAAGCCGCTTCGGATGTGCTCTTCCCGTCATCCGTGCTTCGCCCCGCTACAGATCTTGGCTCGCCTCATCATCAACGAAGGAGAATGACATGCGTGAGTTCGTGATCGCAGCAGCAGCAGTAGCAAGCATGGTTGCGCTTGTTGGGATGGCGCCGTCAGCGCTCGCGTCGAACGAGTCGGTGGACGTCTCCTCCTTGGTCTCAGGCGTGCAGGTCTCAGGCACCTCGTCGATAACGCTGACCGGTTCCAGTCAGATTTATGCGCAGATTTTTCTTCCCACATCGCTCTTCGCATCTCAACTCTTTGACTATTACCGCGGTGATGCCGCGCTCTGCGAGGCGAGTTTCGGTATCACGCTTTCTGTCGATGGTCTTCCCGAACCGATCGACTACTGCGAAAGCGACGCGATGCCTGCTGCCGGAAGCTTGCCTGCAGGTACAAGTCTCTTCGTGGCCGCAAGTTCCACGCGTTACATTCCTCTTGGATCAGTGATCACTTTGACCTGGGGGAGTGCCTACACCTCCAGCGTCGTCTCGTTGTCTGGACAGACGGTTTGGGTGTACGACTTGGGCGGCGCTGCGTTCGTGCCGGTCACACTGAGCGGCCTTCCTTCATCCTCTTCCGATGAAGCGTCCGTACCAATCCTGATGTGGCAGCAGGCCTACGGCAGAGCCTCGGCCTCTGACACCTGCCAGAGCGGTTACACCCCCTCCTGGGATACCTGGCCCAACGGCGGCAAGGGTGGATTCGTCTGCAATCGATTCGTTCCCGAATACGGCAACTGACTCCATGTCCTTGAGGGATTCCCCTCCATTTATATACACGTGTATCCCCCTTCCACCTAGATGCCGCCGAGAGAGGACGATGTGAGCATGCCCCGCGATACCCGGGTTCTCTACGTGGAGAACGACCCCGTGCTGCGGTCGATGATGACCGCGTTGCTCACGGGGCTCCCCGGCATTCAGGTCGTCGCCTCAGTGGTTGGGTCGGCCGAGGCGCTGGCCTGCGAGGAGCGGTGTGATGTCGCTCTTCTGGACTGGGCACTCGGTCC
>CALFIA010000211.1 GCA_937876275.1 uncultured Actinomycetes bacterium
CCTGCCCGAAAGCAATCGCACGCAGGAAGTAGTAACGAAAGGCGTCAGAGCCGAAGTGATCGATGATCTGATCTGGCGAGATGCCGGTCAGCTTGGTCTTCGACATCTTCTCGCCCCCGACAAGAAGCCAACCGTGCGCGAATACCTTCTTCGGCAGCGGCAGGTTCGCGGCCATCAGCATCGCGGGCCAGTACACGGCGTGGAAGCGCAGGATGTCCTTGCCGACCAGGTGCACATCGGCGGGCCAGGTGCGCGCAAAGAGCTTGCCCTCGGCCGAATCAGGCGCGGCACCGAAACCAACCGCGGTCGCGTAGTTGAGAAGTGCGTCGAACCAGACGTACACAACCTGCTTCTCGTCCCACGGCAATGGGATTCCCCAGCCCACGCTCGAACGCGACATCGAGATATCGACGAGTCCTTGACGCAGGAAGCTCATTACCTCGTTGTAGGCGCTCTGCGGCTGAATTGCATCCGGATTTGCCTCGTAGTGATCGATCAGGCGCTGCTGGAAGGCCGACAGCTGGAAGAACCAGTTGTCTTCTTTCAACTGCTCGACCGGCCGGCCATGCACGGGGCACAGCTTCTGACCGTCGAATTCACCTTCGCCGTCGATGAGATCACCGGGGAGCTTGAACTCTTCGCAACCGACGCAGTACGGCCCTTCGTAGGGGGCGGCGAAGACGTAGCCGTTCTCGCGGAGCACCTCCCAGAAGCGCTGCACGCCCTCGATGTGGCGCGAAGAAGTAGTGCGGATGAAGTCATCGTTCGCGGCGTCGACGGTCTCGAGAACCGGCAGCCAGTCGGTGCTGACGAGGCGATCGACCCACTGCTGCGGGGTGACTCCGCCGGCCTCGGCAGCACGCTCGACCTTGGTGCCATGCTCATCGACGCCGGTGAGGAACCAGACCTCCTCGCCGCGCTGGCGGTGCCAGCGGGTGAGCACATCGCCCGCAGTAGTCGTGTACGCATGCCCGATATGAGGGGCATCGTTGACGTAATAGATAGGCGTGGTCAGGTAAAACGCCTTATCGGACGATGACATGCCTCGATCTTAGGGCGCGGGGGCCGAGCCCTTAGCCGCGACGACTGCGGCGTACACCTCACGACGCGGCACCCCGGCCTCCTTGGCCACGGCCGCGATGGCCGCCTTTCGGTCCTCACCATCGGCCTCGCGGGCCGCAACTGCCGCCACCCAGTCATCGGCTGTGACCAATCCGGAGGCCTCACGCTGTTCGGATTCGCTCGCCCCACTGACGACAACCGTGATTTCCCCGCGCACGCCCTCGGTCGCCCAGTCGGCCAGCTCGCCAAGACCGCCGCGCTTGACCTCTTCATAGGTCTTGGTCAGTTCGCGGCAGACCGCCGCCGGGCGGTCAGCGCCAAAGCTCTCGGCCATCGCGCGCAAGGTGGCCTCGATGCGATGCGGTGCCTCGAAGAAGACCATCGTGCGCGGCTCGGCCGCCAACTGAGCGAGGCGAGTGCTCCGCTCTCCGCCCTTACGTGGAAGGAAACCTTCGAAGCAGAAACGATCGACAGGCAGGCCTGAGACCGCGAGTGCAGCGAGAACAGCTGAAGGACCAGGGACGATCGTCACGTTGATTCCGGCAGCAACTGCGTCGGCAACCAGGCGATAACCGGGATCACTCACGGATGGCATTCCGGCATCGGTTACTACGGCAATCACTGAGCCTTCGAGCGCTGCCTGCACCAGTGAATCGGTGCGCGCAATCTCATTGCCCTCGAAATACGACACGATGCGGCCGGTCGGAGTGACTCCGAGATCGCTCATCAGGCGGTGGAGCCTGCGGGTGTCTTCCGCTGCGATGACATCCGCAGTGGCAAGCAGCTCAATGAGTCGCGGCGGGGCGTCACCGATGTTGCCCAGGGGCGTTGCCGCCAACACGACTTTCCCCTGTTCAGTCACTCGCGCATTGTGTCAGTTCCACGGAGCCGCACCCCGCCTACGATGGGCAGGTGACCGACACGCGCGATGTGGCCTCGCTGACCCGCAGGCTCGTGCCCCCGATGCCCTCCCACGGCATTCGCGGCTGGATCGGCCCGCTCGTCGTGGCCTTCATCGGCGGATTTCTGCGCCTGTGGAACCTCGGCACACCTCACGCCATTGCCTTCGACGAGACCTATTACCCGAAGGACGCCCTGTCACTGCTGCGCTTCGGTTACGAGCGGGCGATGGTCGATGGCGCGAATGAGACGCTCCTGGCGAGCGATGGCAACTGGCACATTCTCGACATCTTCAAGCCCGATCCCGCCTTCGTGGTGCATCCGCCTTTAGGTAAGTGGACCATCGCCGTCGGCGAGTACGTGTTCGGTGCAACGCCTTTCGGCTGGCGTATTGCTGTCTGCGTGCTGGGCATCCTCGCGATCATCATCACTGCTCGCATCACCCGCCGCCTCACTCGATCCGATCTCATCGGCACGCTCGCCGGGCTGTTCCTCGCCCTCGACGGGATTCACATCGTGATGAGCCGCACCGGCCTACTCGACATGGTGCTCGGCTTCTGGGTGCTCGTCGCCTTCGGCTTGCTCCTCATTGATCGCGATAGCACACGCAAACGAATGGCCGAATTCATCGAGCTAAACGGAATCAACGCAGCGGCCACAAAGTTCGGACCGCGATTCGGCTACCGTCCATTGCGTTGGGCGGCAGCGGTCGCCCTAGGCCTTGCATGCGCGGTGAAGTGGTCCGGCATCTGGTTCATCGTCTTCTTCATCATCATGACGTTGGTCTGGGATATCTCGACTCGCCGTGCCATTGGAGTTCAGCAGCCGTGGCGCGCGACCTTCCTGCGCGAAACGCCTATCACCGCAGTCGTGATGGTGGCGATCGCGATCGTCGTTTACTTCTTCAGTTGGACGGGCTGGCTGCTCACTGATGGCGGATACGATCGAAACTGGGCTGCCGACCAAGACCCGTCGATCATCCCTGCGGTGCTGAGATCTCTGTGGCACTACCACGCAGAGGCGTGGAACTTCCACGTCAATCTCACGTCAGCACACTCCTACGCCAGCAATCCCCTGTCGTGGCCCTTCCAGTCGCGCCCCACCTCGTTCTACTGGAATTCCATCAAGGACGGCTCGCAGGGTTGCCCGACTGACAACTGCGCCGCCGAAGTACTCGCTCTCGGTAACCCGATCATCTGGTGGGCTGCGATCGGCGCCATCATTCATCAAGTCTGGCGCTGGACAGCACGCCGCGACTGGCGTTCAGGCGCAGTGCTCGTCGGTATTGCCGCCGGCTGGCTGCCATGGTTGCTCTACCTGAACCGCACGATCTTCACCTTCTACACCGTGGTCTATGTGCCGTTTGTCGTCATGGCTCTTGCAATGACCTGCGGCTCGATCCTTGGCCCCGCGAATGCACCGGAACGTCGGCGACGCTGGGGTGCGATTGCCGTAGGTGTCCTGGTACTTCTCGTAGTGCTATCCGCTTGGTGGTTCTATCCGATCTGGACAGGCCAGGTCATTCCGTATGAGCAGTGGAATCTACGCATGTGGATGCCGACCTGGATCTAGTCGGTTACTGCCCAAGCATCTGCTTCATCTGCGCAATCTCGGCGGTTTGCGCGTCGATGATCTTCTGCGCGAGTGCAGTGACCGTGGGGGTCTTGCCATTGTCGATCACATCCTGAGCCATGGTGATCGCGCCTTCGTGGTGACCGATCATGCCCTCCAGATAGAGCCGATCGAAGTCTGCGCCCTTCGCATTGGAGAGTTCAGCCATCTGCTCATCTGAGAGCACGCCGTCCATGTGCATGGCATGACCACCCATCGCGGTTCCGGCGCCTGAATCCTCAAGCCAGGTACGCATCTGCTCGATCTCCGGGCCCTGGGCAGCGGCGATGGCGTCAGCCAGCTTCTGCACCTCAGGGCTGGCACCTCGCGTCGACGCCAGCTTCGACATCTCGACGGCCTGCTCATGGTGAGGAATCATCATCTGCAGGAACATGACGTCGGCATCAGTCAGCGAACTCATTCCCTCATTCATCATGCCGCTCGACTCCGTAGTTGCGGACGCAGTCGCCGATGTTGCCGGCTCCGTGGAGGAGCAGGCTGCGGTAGTGACGAGAGTTAGGCCGAGCAGGGCTGTCAGCACGATGACTATCGTGCGAGGCTGCTTCACACGAACGCTGATCACCACCTCAGTCTCACACGACATGGCGGATCTGCGCGCGTCGGAAGGTCAGGCGGAGGTAAGGATCCGATCCGCACCCACTTCGGGGGGATTCGGCTCCATTTGCCGAGCGTGGAGGCACCCTTGGTAGTCTTCCTCTTCGCAAGGGGCTGTGGCGCAGTTGGTAGCGCGTCTCGTTCGCAATGAGAAGGCCAGGGGTTCGAATCCCCTCAGCTCCACAAAGACGTAGGGCGGTCCCGCAGGGGCCGTCTTTCGTCTTTATAGATGCGGGATTCGAGGAGGACCGAAGGGACGGTTCCCATCAGCTCCGGCTATTTCTCCACGACATCACGGCGAACCTGGACGCGCCGGAGAGCACGCTCAGCACGGAGGCGAAACTGCCGATTGAGCCAATCGAAAATGCCGAGCCGACAGAACCGATGGACATGAAGGATCCGTAAGACCCGATCGACAGAAACGAGTTACGCGAGTAAGCGCTAAGTACCGACCGGCGTGAATTGATGGAGCGAATCGAGTCAGTGACTGGGTGAGTGTCCATGGCTTAAGTATCGGGCCGAGATCACTTCGTTGCTCGGAATGTTCGATCATTCCCTTCACTGAGCGGCTTGTGTGATCGAGTCATGCGCTTGGTCGCATGATTGGCCCACCAGGCACCCAGACCAATGATGAGGAGCAGCGCCATTACCTGCCCCACGCGTGATTGCAGGAAATGCAAAGGAAGTCATAACCTGCGTGCTGCCTCAGCTCAAGACCCTGCGCTCCGCATGCGGGGCACAGCGGCACCTTCTGCCCCTGCTCGGATCGGTCTGCTGGGCGCTGCCACCCACTGCTGTTGTGTCGTTCAACTCTCATGCACTCAGAGTGCTACGACCCTCTGACATCGATAAGCACTTCATTGCGGCGCAGGAACCATGGCTTCCACGGCGGGTCGTACCTGGCCCACACCGGTGGGCCTAGTTCGACGAGACCCTGCTGCCGGATGACCTCACGGAGCGCAGAAGTGTGCTGCTGAACACCGGAGTATGTCCATCGACCCGACCACTGGGCCGCAATCGCAAGGTGCTCGGGAATCTCGCGGAGACTCACGTTCGCATCGTCGGGCAGCGGGTAGTCATCGATCCCCTTGCCGCCAGGCAGGACAAAACTGACAGTCCACTGACTCTGCGCTTCAGCCTCCACCTGCAGCACGGGTGCGGTCATCGCCAACTGCTTTGCAGAGATGTACCGCACGAGTGGGCCGAAGGCCCGGTTACCGACTCGTTCCGGTGAGCCGGTCAAGGTGACGTCGGCGACGGTGCATCGCGAGTACCTGCGAAGTTGCGCATTCGGATACGTCGAGACGACCTCGTAATGCTGCTGCTCTGTCATGGCGCCTCCTGGTGGCTTGTGGCCTACTTCCAGTATGCGCCCGAATGAGCCAGCTTGTGACCCCTCGTCGTTGGGGAAGCTCCGACTAAGCGCTGAACTGGGCGACGAAGGTTGCCCACGGCTTCATGGCATCCCATCCGCCGGTGACTGCCGTGAGGCACTCCTTGGTGCTCAACCACTTTCCCGGTGCGCGATGACTACTCATCACGAGTGACGTGAGGGCAAGGAGGTCAGCGGCAGGGTCATCCTTCTTGTAGCCACGGGGTACTGTCGCGAGCCGCCAGTCAGTGTTGAGATGTGGCCCTTTCTTCTCAACACTGGCGATGAGCTTTCGCACCTTCGCCTCCCCCTCAGGCGTCGCCACGAGCTCGCGGAAGCGTTGCAGTACAGGCTTGTCGGGCTGAAAGGCGCCACCACCCAGAATCATTCCGTCTGCAGAGAACTGCACGTAGTAGCCGGCGCCACCGAAGTCGACCCACATTGACGCGGTCTCCTTGATGGGAGTCTTGTCATTGCCGAAACGGGTGTCGCGGTAAGGCCGGAAGATCTTGGGGTTGCCGTACTTGCCCGTGACGGTCTCGGCAAGAGCCTCCAGCGGCCCTCGCACCTGCTCGACGTAGCGCTGCTTATTGGCCTTGAACCACTCGCGAGTGTTGTTTTCCTCGAGCTCGAGGTAGAAATCCACGAGACCGGGACCAAATCCATCAAATGCCATGCCTGATTATTTCACCCATTCGAATGGTCGAAATCGACTTCTGGGTTTTCGGCTACTGCTGGCGGGGAGGTTGGCGCGACAGCCATTCCTTGAACTCGGCATCCTGCTGCTCTCGCCACTCCACAACCTTGTCGGCGAGCTCCTGTGGCGTCACTTCGGTGATCTTCGGGAACTTGATTCCTTGCGCAATCAGAATTCGACCCGTCACGAGCGAGTCGGCATCGGCACCATGCCAGTCATCTTCGTTGAGCTCGAGACCGTATCGCTCTGCTGTTGGCTTGAGTCGACGCTGATTCTTGCCCTTCACGTACTTATCGAGCTGTCGGTCAATGACGTACGGGCAGATGATGACGGATGTTTTGAGTTCGCCTAGACCGTGGCGCTGGAGATTTGAGTTCAGGATTGGAATGTCGAAGCCGGTGTTGAAGCACACGATCGGCAGTCCGGAACTGTCGAGGAAGTCACCGATCTCGGCTAGCGCTTCGGCTTGATCTTGGCCTTGAGATTGGCTGATCTCATTGGTGATGCCGTGCACCTCGCTTGCACGCTCCGGGATGTCGATATCGACCTTGATGAGCCACGATCTGGTTTCCTGCGGCTCACCATTGCGGAAGACCACGGCAGCAGCGGTGACGATGCGATCTTCGGAGGTGTCGACGCCGGTGGTCTCGGTATCAAAGGCAACGAAGCCCTCATCGATCCAGGTGCTCATGCGTGCCCTCTCCGTCGGCCGACACGGTGAACCTACCCTTTGCCTTCGTTCGCACCACGGATGTCCACAAGGACTCTGGCTCGTGAATGTGCCACCACCGGACAAGTCCTTGGCGCCCAGGGAGATCTAGCCCACATAGAGGGAGGTCGATGCGGAATTTCCCTCGTGTGTACGTCACACTTATCGCAAGGGGGAATACGTGGGGACTAAGGATCACAGGACAGCTCGACTCAATATGCGGCTCACGCCGGCTGAGTTGAGGTCCATTCGCGAAGCAGCAGCTGCTGCACAGATCAGCGTGTCAGCCTTCATGCTGTCAGCCGCACTCGAGAAGGCCGGGGCTCACCGCCCCACTCCCACGAAATCGAGTTAGAAAAGGGGCCGGCGCCCGCCCCACGGGGGTGAGGAGCGAACGCCGGTGCCTCATCGTACGTACACGAGATGAATTTCGTTGCAGAACGCATGTGATGGGCGCCACGAAATGTCGTAGAACCGTAGGAACAACGGCTCGAGTACTCACGTCCTCATGACGAAGGGGCCGGGCAGACGCCCGACCCCTTCGATACAGGTGTGAACTAGCCGGCGAGGCAGCCCGCGGTAAAGAGCGCCTCGGGGATCTGCGCATCCGACGGGTAGGTCGTGCCGTTGATCGTGCCGCAGACATCTGCCGGCGCCTTGGGGATCCAGAACTGGCCCTCGGCTTCGAAGATGAACGAGGTGGGCGCACCCTGCGGCGAAGCGTTGTCGCCCTCGGAGTTCGACTCGGCGTCAGTTTCGGCGCCTTCTTCACCTGCGCCGCCGCCGAGAATTCCGGTGGCCACGGCCCATCCGTTGTCGCACTCGACACTTTGGGTCTCGAAGGTGTTGTTGGCATTGATCGCCTGGGCGGCCTTAAGTGCCTCGGGTGCAAGAGTGGCCTGATCGCAGGTGGTCATTCCACCGACAGCGGAGCCGGACGGAGCGGCTGAAGCAGCGGCAGAGGCGGGGGCCGAACTGGCGGCAGCGGTCGAGGAGCTGCTCGAGGAGCAGGCGCTCAAGCCCGCGATTGAGAGAGCTGCCGTGGCGGCAATGGCAGCGAACTTGATGGAACTACGCATGTGGGATCCCTTGTTCGTGAGGAAGCTGACTCCTGATTGTGCGTGGTTTGTGACCTAAGAGGCGCGAAGAACACGCTGCCGTGAGCGTGATCTTGCCCTCGTCAGCGCATACCCTGGAGCAGTACGGCCAGTCGGTCGCGCGTCCATATAGAGGTGAACGGGCAGGTCATGAAGCGAATCATTGGATCTATCGCAGCATTGGTTGTCGTTGCGTCAGGGCTCGCCCTTGCGACACCTGCCTCGGCTGACGGAGTCGTGAACCTCAACGTGCGCGATGGCATCGTGGGCGTGCAGCAGACCATCGATGCCCAGATCTCGACCAGCGGCGTAGGTGGCACCGGCACCGTGACCTTCACTGCGAATGGCCAGACCATCGGCACCGACGATGTCGGACCGACACTCGGCTACAACGCCCAGGTGTACTGGACTCCGAGCACCGGAGGCGGACGCGTCAACATCACCGCGACGTTCTCCGGCGGAGGAAGCGACTCGACATCAGTGAGTGTCGCCGCCGTCTCGACTCAGACCGACCTCAGTTCCCCGGGCTCCGCCGCGACCGGCACCACGATCACGCTTACAGCTCAGGTCTATGCCAAGACCGGCTCATACGTGCCCACCGGCAATGTCACTTTCTACAAGAGCTCAGGCAGCAGCATCGGCAATGGCAATCTGAACAACCAGGGCATCGCGACTCTCGCCTACCCGCTGGGCAATGCATCCGGGAATGTGTCGTTCTACGCGAAGTACAACGGCGATTCAAATGCGAAGGCCTCGAACAACTCGGCAACCACGACGACCAAGGTGTCATCTCAGGGCTCGTCGGTGACTCTCTCAGTGCCGCAGACCAATTACCTCAACACTGCAGTTCCGTTGATAGCCACGATTAATCCGAACACCGGCACAGGCACGGTGACGTTCACTGTCTCGGGCAAGAACGTCGGTACCGCGAATGTGTCCGGTGGCACGGCATCGGTGACCTGGGTGCCCACTGCAACAGGCAATCCGAAGGTGACGGCTACCTACTCCGGTGGCAACGGCGTCTCAGGGTCTTCTGACTCCAAGACCGTTGCGGTTGCCCAGGCATTGAAGACCGACACCATCTCGATTGATCCTGTCGGTTCGCAAGGGCCGATCCTCAATGGCCAGACATTCGTGCTGGCAAATGGAGCCTCAGTGCAGACCGTCAACTCCTCGGCATCGGGCCTGCCCGTGGCGATCGCGGTGGCCGGACCCTGCTCATTCACCACCGGGACCTCAACGTTCACTGTCCTGGGCGTCGATGGCAAGTGCACCATCGCAGCCTCGACAGCCGGTGGAAACGGCTTCGCACCGGGCAAGCTCACGTTCTACATCTCGACGACTACCGGAACCCAGACCGCAAACGTGGCAGCTCCCAAGTCGGGCTCCTACAAGAACGGCAAGACCCTCACTCTCGCCAAGGCGGGTACCGTCACCAACCTGAACCAGACAATTACCTGGAAGGTGAAGTCCGGCGGCTCATACTGCAAGATTTCAAAGTCGAAGGGCGCCGTCTACTTGAAGTTGGTCAAGAAGGGCAAGTGCACGGTGACCGGCACAGCCCCTGCCGTTGGCACCCAGTGGTCGGCCTACTCGACCACGCGCAACTACACGGTCACGTAACCCCGCGATTGAGTAACAAGGTGAGGCGTGGGTTCCTACGGGGATTCACGCCTTACTCAACTCATTTCGAAGCACCGGGTAGGGGCGCGAATCCCCGTAGACTCCATGCATGAGGAACGCCTGATGCGTAACCGTTTTCGAAGGCAACTGTTCTTGTCGCTCGTACTCGGAGTGATTGTCGGAATCTTTACCTCGTACTTCGCGCGAATCTCATTCGGCCCGTCGCTCGGCTGGGATGCCGCAGCACTCGCCTTCCTGCTTATGGTGTGGCGCGACCTCTGGCGCCTTGACGGGCCGCAGACGAAGGAGATCGCTGCGAGCGAGGATTCATCAGCCACCATTGACGACCTCATCGTGATTCTTGCGGCAGTCATAAGCCTCGTAACAGTGGTGTTCGTGCTCAGCCACCAGGGCTCGAGCAGCATGTCGGAGCGCGCTATACGCACGGCGCTTGGCATCGTCTCGGTGGTGCTGGCCTGGGCGGTGGTGCACACCATTTACACGCTTCGATACGCGAAGCTGTACTACACCGATCCTGAGGGTGGCATCGACTTTCATGCCGAGGAGCTACCCGCGTACTCCGACTTCGCCTACGTGGCCTTCGGAGTCGGCATGGCCTTTCAGGTGGCTGATACGAATCTGAATACTCGAAAGTTTCGTGTCGTGGTGCTTCGCCATGCCCTCTTGTCCTTCATGTTCGCCACGATCATCGTGGCCGTGACCATCAATCTGGTGGCAGGCCTGAACGCCTGACCCGTATCGGGACGCCCGCTGAACACTTTCGCGCGGCGTTTGCCCCCTAGCCTGTGAGAATCCGTTTCTGCGATTACTCTGCCCTCGACGGATATGCCGTCACCTGGCATTCGAGGAGTCCGCATGACGCGGCCGCTTTCACGTCATCCCTTGGTTTCGCGTGCGAGCCGCTTGGCGCTCGCCGTCCTGCTGGTCACCGGTTGGTCCGTCGTCGCCCTGAGCGTGTCCGCCCCCGCACAGGCCGCCATCATCGTGGCCGAGGATCCCGCTCCGGTCGATGCACCTGCTGACGCACCGGCCGACAACACCGCTCCCGATGCACCCGCAGACTCCGGGAATTCGCAGACCGACTCCTCAAGCTCGAAGCCACACGCTGACTCGTCTCATTCGGCGACCGATGATCCGACCGATGATCCATCTGAAGATCCGACCGACAACGCGTCGAGTGGCGCCAGCGATGAACCGACCGACAACGCCTCTGATCAAGCCACGGACGAGCCGACTGATGCTGCCAGCGACGAAGCATCCGCTGAGATCGGAAGAGCACACGTCTGAACTCCAGTCACCGATGTTTATCT
>CALFIA010000212.1 GCA_937876275.1 uncultured Actinomycetes bacterium
CACCCGACCCTCGCTGCGGCAGCACACCTCGTTGCCGATCCGATCGTGCGCACCCGTGGCACCTTCGTGGGCTCGCTGTGCCACGCAGACCCGCAGGGTGACTGGGCAGCAACGATGATCGCCCTCGGCGGTCGCATCGTGGCCCAGGGCCCCAAGGGCAAGCGCGAGATCGACATGCGTGAGTTCGTGCTCGGCCCGTTCACGAATGCCTTGGCATTCAACGAGATTGCGGTCGAGGCCATCGTTCCGCCGGTCAAGGGCAAGGCAGCAGGTAGCTACCTGAAGCTCGAGCGCCGTGTTGGCGACTTCGCCACCGCATCGGTGGCCGTCGCTCTCGACATGAACGGCGCCACGGTTGGTCGCGCAGGTTGCGCACTCGCCGGCGTGGGCGGTCGCACCATCGATGCCAACGACGCCATCTCGGTGCTCGTGGGCAAGACCCTCAACGCCGAGAGCATCGAGGCCGCAGCCGAGGCTGTTGCTGAGGCAGCTGACCCGCGCACCGATCACCGCGGCTCGGCCGATTACAAGCGTCACATCGTCAAGACCTTCGTGACGCGCATCCTGAACAACATTGCGAACTCCGAGCAGAAGGCAGCCTGACCATGTCGAGTCTGTATGACGTAATTCCCCCAGCCGCGGGAGCCGAAGTTCCGGTTCGTCGCATCACCGTTGAGGTCAACGGCGAGAACCGCACCATGGATGTCGAGCCGCGCCTGCTGCTCGTGCACATGCTGCGCCAGGGCCTCGAGCTCACCGGCACGCACTCCGGCTGCGACACCACCAGCTGCGGTGCCTGCACCGTTCTGGTCGACGGTCGTCCGGTTAAGAGCTGCACGATGTTCGCGGTCATGGCCGATGGCAAGAAGGTCGAGACCGTCGAGGGCATGGGCACTGCGAGTGAACTGCACCCGGTGCAGGAGGGCTTCAAGCAGGAGCACGGTCTGCAGTGCGGTTTCTGCACCCCGGGCATGATGCTCGCGTCGAAGGCGCTCCTCGAGCGCAACCCCAACCCCACTGAGGACGAAGTCCGGTGGGCACTTTCCGGAAACCTTTGCCGGTGCACCGGCTACCAGAACATCGTCAAGTCGGTCCTCTGGGCCGCCGAGAAGATGCGCAACGACCAGCCGCAGGAGGCCTGATGTCACTGGACGAAATCAAGATCGGTGGAATGGGCGCAAGCCGCCGCCGCGTCGAGGACAACCGCTTCATCCGCGGTAAGGGCAAGTACGTCGATGACGTCGTGCTGCCGGGCATGCTGCACATGGAGATTCTCCGCAGCACCGTCGCGCACGCGAACATCAAGTCGATCGACACCTCTGCAGCATGGGAGGTTCCGGGCGTTCGCCTGGTGCTGACCGGCGAGATGATGGCGGCGCGCAACCTCGCATGGATGCCGACCCTGTCGTACGACACCCAGGCAGTTCTGGCGACCGACAAGATTCGCTTCCAGGGCCAGGAGATCGCGGCCGTCATCGCTGACGATCCGTACATCGCCAAGGATGCCTGCGCGAAGATCGTCGTCGAGTACGAGCAGCTGCCGGCAATCACCAACCCCTTCATGGCGCAGGATCCGGCGATGCCGATCATTCGCGATGACAAGGAGAACCAGCCGACCAACAAGATCTTCGACTGGGAGATCGGCGACAAGGAGCGCACCGACCAGGCATTCGCCGAGGCCGATGTCATCTCCACCATCGATCTGCACTACCCGCGCTCGCACCCGTCGCCGATGGAGAACTGCGGTTCGATCGCCGACTACGACCGTGCGACCGGCAAGCTCACTGTCTACATGACCAGCCAGGCACCGCACATCGTGCGCGCTGCTGTTGCCATGGTCGCGGAGATCCCCGAGCACCAGATCCGCATCATCTCGCCCGATCTCGGCGGCGGCTTCGGCAACAAGGTGCCGATCTACCCCGGTTACGTCATCTCGATTCTCGCGTCGATCCTGACCGAGCGTCCGGTGAAGTGGATCGAGGACAAGACCGGCAACCTGATCTCGACGGGCTTCGGTCGCGACGTCTACCTGAAGGGCCAGATGGCTCTCCGCAAGGACGGCAAGATCCTCGGAATGCGCATGCACACGATCTCTGATCACGGTGCGTTCTACGCCGATGCGCAGCCCACGAAGTTCAAGATCGGTCTCATGCACTCGACCTTCGCGTGCTACGACGTTCCGGCCGCCCACCTCACCAGTGAGGGCTGGTACACGACCAAGGCTCCGGGTGGCGTTGCCTACCGTTGCTCGTTCCGTGTCACCGAGGCCATGTTCTTCCAGGAGCGCATGATGCACGCCGCGGCGAACGACCTCGGCATGGATCAGGCTGCATTCCGTCGCGTGAACCTGGTCAAGGACGACATGTTCCCGTACCGCACGGCCTTCGGATTCCTTACCGACTCCGGCCAGTACGACAAGTGCATGCAGGTCGGCATGGAGGCCATCGGCTACGACAACTTCAAGGCTGAGCAGGAGGAGGCCCGCAAGCGCGGCAAGCTCCTCGGCATCGGTATCTCGACCATGACCGAGCCGCTCGGCGCCGGCAACAGCCGCGAGTACGACATCATCGGTATCAAGATGTTCGACTCTGCCGAACTGCGTATTCACATGACCGGCAAGGCAATTCTGCGCACCGGTGCGAAGACTCAGGGCCAGGGCCACGAGACAACGTGGGCGCAGATCGTTGCGCACGAGCTCGGTATTCCGGCTGACGACATCGTCGTCGAGGAAGGCGATACCGATACCGCTCCGTTCGGCATGGGCACCTACGCCTCGCGTTCGACTCCCGTTGCCGGCGCTGCCGTCGCGATGGTCGCTCGCAAGATCCGTGCGAAGGCTCGCAAGATCGCCGCGCATCTGCTCGAGGTGTCTGAGGAAGACATCGAGTGGGAGCTTGGTCGCTTCTACGTGCGTGGCAACCAGGAGCGTGGCGTCACGATCCAGGACTGCGCACTCGCGGCCTACAGCAACGTGCCCGATGGTCTCGAGCCCGGTCTCGAGAACAACGCGTACTACGACCCGCCGAACCTGACGTGGCCGTTCGCTGCCTACTTCTGCAAGGTCGAGGTTGATGCCGAGACCGGCGTGTGGGACGTTCTGAAGTTCGTGGCAGTCGATGACTGCGGCGTTCGCATCAACCCGATGATCGTCGAAGGACAGGTCATGGGCGGTCTCACCGAGGCCTACGCGATGGCGAACATGCAGTACATCACCTTCGATGAGGAGGGCAACTGCATCGGCGCGAACTACATGGACTACCTGCTGCCGACTGCTTGGGAGACCCCGGGCTTCGAGCTGCACGAGGTTGTCACCCCGTGCCCGCATCACCCGATCGGTGCCAAGGGCATCGGCGAGTGCGCGACTGTCGCCGGCCCCGCGGCCTTCGTCAACGCGGTCATGAACGCGATCGAGCACACCGGTGTTCGCAACGTTGACATGCCGCTGATGCCGAACCGCGTCTACGAGGCACTGCAGACGGGCAAGGACGTCTCGGGCATGCCTCCGGTGAAGGTGGGCTAATAGCAATGTCGATGAATCGGCCGGCCGAAGGACCGGAAGTCATGGCGAGGGCACTGGAGCTCATGCGCTCCGGTGACTCCTTCGCCTTGGCAACCGTCGTGTGGCGACAGCCACCGTCCTCCGGCCAGCACGGTTCGCGGGCGATCATCAAGACCGCGATCAGCCCGACGGTTGCCGAAGCCGGCGATTGTTCTTGCACCATCTATAGTCCCGAAGGCGATCTCGTCGTTGGTGGCGGCGCGGTGCAAATCCATTTCCATGCCGGCGGAGACGGCATCCGGAAGATTTTCGAATTGCACGGAGGGACTATTTCCGACGGCGACATCTTCATCGTCAACGATCCCTACGACGGCGCCAGCCACATGCCCGACCTGTGGGTGGTGGCGCCGCAATTCTGCAACGGCACCCTGATCAGCCGCATAAATTGATTTCAACAATCCTGTCGAGTCGAGCGTCTTCAAATGGGTAGAAATTGCGAGCTGCTCAGTGGCGTCAGACGATATCAATGAACCAATTGAATCAGCGATCGACAATGAAAGCGGATAGTCTG
>CALFIA010000213.1 GCA_937876275.1 uncultured Actinomycetes bacterium
CGACAAGTTCCAGGGCTCGGTTGTGCCGGTCGAGGCAGGTTTTCTCGACTACGTCACGCCCGAGCCTCTCGGAGTGGTCGGCCAGATCGTGCCGTGGAATTTCCCGGTGATGTTCTGCAGCTGGAAGATGGGTCCGGCGCTCGCCGCAGGAAATACCGTCGTGATGAAGCCCGCAGAGCTCACGCCGATGAGCGCACTGCGCATCGCAGAGCTGATGGCCGAGGTTGGCTTCCCAGCCGGCGTCGTGAACATCCTTCCCGGCTACGGCAACACGGCAGGCCAGCGCATTGTCGAGCACCCGGGCATCGCCAAGGTCTCGTTCACCGGTAGCACGCCGGTGGGAAAGAATGTGGCGCGAGGCGCGGCCGACACCTTGAAGCAGGTGCATCTCGAGCTCGGTGGCAAGGGCGCGAACATCGTCTTCGAGGATGCCAACATTCCCGCTGCTGTCGGGGGAACGGCCTTCGGGATCTTCCACAATCAGGGCCAGGCATGTATCGCAGCCAGCCGGTTGATCATCCACGAGTCGGTTGTCGACGAGTTCCTCGAGCGTTTCCTCGCCCTCGCCGCCAGCATCAAGCTGGGTGATCCGAAGGATCCTTCGACGGAGATGGGCCCGCTCACCTCGACCATGCATCGCGACCGCGTGCTCTCCTACATTGAGGTGGCCAAGAGCGAAGGCGGCGAGATTCTGCTGGGCGGTAAGGCTCCGTCAGATCCCGCACTCGCCAATGGCTGCTACATCGAGCCCACAGTTGTGCGCACGGATCCGTCCTCGCGCGTCGCCTGTGAAGAGGTCTTCGGCCCCTTCATGACCTTGCACACCTTCCGTACTGACGAGGAAGCGCTCGCGATCGCGAACTCGGTCGATTACGGCCTTGGCGGCGGACTCTGGACCAATAACCTCACTCGCGCGCACAAGATCGCACGCGAACTGCACGCCGGCATGGTGTGGATCAACTCGTACAAGCGCGTCAACCCGGGTTCACCGTTCGGTGGCATGGGAGTCTCGGGGTACGGCCGCGAGATGGGCTTCGAGGCAATGCGCGAGTACACCGAGCCGAAGGCGATCTGGGTCAACATCGATGCCGCGATTCCGCCGTTCTACCCGCGGGGCAACTAATGGCCAACATCACGACCCTCTCCGATGCGATCGCCACTCATGTACGCGATGGGCAGACCCTCGCGCTCGAAGGCTTCACGCACCTCATTCCCAATGCAGCGGCGCACGAGATTATTCGGCAGCGCAGGAAGAACCTCACGCTCGTGCGCATGACGCCTGACGTGACCTATGACCAGCTCATCGGTGCCGGCTGCGCCGACAAGTTGATTTTCTCCTGGGGTGGCAATCCCGGAGTCGGATCGCTTCATCGTTTCCGCGATGCGGTCGAACGTGAGTACCCGCACCAGCTCGAGATCGAAGAGCACAGCCATGCAGGAATGGCTACTCGCTATGTGGCAGGTGCCAGTGGCCTGCCCTTCGGGATGCTGCGTGGTTACGTCGGTACCGACCTTCTCAAGTACACCTCGACTATCTCGACAGTGACTTGCCCGTTCACCGGCGAAGAACTCGCTGCCGTCCCGGCACTTACCCCTGATGTGGGCATCATCCACGCGCAGCAAGCCGATCGGCATGGCAACGTCGGGCTCTGGGGTATTCAGGGTGTCCAGAAGGAAGCCGTCATGGCGTCGAAGGCCAGCATCGTCACCGTCGAGGAGATCGTCGACGAACTCGACCCGCGCGTGACCGTGACGATTCCCTCATGGGTGATCTCATCCGTCGCAGTCGTGCCTCGCGGTGCGCATCCGTCCTACGCCCACGGTTACTACGAGCGCGATAACGACTTCTACATCGGGTGGGATTCCATCAGCAAGGATCGTGACGCCTTTAATGCCTGGATCGAGCGACATATTCATCAGACCTCTGATTACGCCGAGCACTTGCGTCTGGTCGATGCGGAAGAGGGAGTGCTCGCATGACGACTCCGGTGATCGCGGATGAGGAACTGGTTGCGACCGACGACGAGATGATGATGATCGTCGCTGCACGTGAGTTGCGTAACGGAGTCGTCTGCTTCGTGGGTATCGGAATGCCGAGCACGGCGGCAAATCTCGCTCGACACATGCACGCACCCGATGCCGTGCTGATCTACGAGTCGGGCACGATTGGCGCGAAGCCCACCAAGCCGCCGCTGTCGATCGGTGACGGTGAGTTAGCCGACACCGCCGACGCAGTCGTGTCAGTTCCCGAGATCTTCACTTACTGGCTGCAGGCAGGCCGCATTGATGTCGGCTTCCTCGGTGCTGCCCAACTCGATAAGTACGGCAACATCAACAGCACGGTCGTCGGAGACTACGACCACCCGAAGGTGCGCCTGCCCGGTGCCGGTGGCGCTCCGGAGATCGCCGGAAGTGCGGGAGAGATCTTCCTGATGCTGCGCCAGAACAACCGGGCGTTCGTCGAGAAGGTCGACTTCCTCACCAGCGTCGGCAATGCCGAGGGCGGCGACTCACGCCAGCGGATGGGTATGCGGGGGAAAGGTCCGTCGGTCGTCATCACTGACATTGGCGTACTTCGGGCCGATCCGGTCAGTGGAGAATTCGTGCTGACTTCACTACACGAGGGCAAGACTGTTGACGAGGCGAAGGCTGCCACCGGCTGGGATCTGCGCATCGCCGAGAACGTCGAGACCACTGCGCCTGCGACTGCGGAGGAGCTCCGCGTCTTGCGTGCTCTGAAGGCCGGAAGCGCATGAGCAAGTCGTTCATTCACGATGTGCCCGCGTCACGGGTGGTGTTCGCGAACGGTGCCATCGCTCAGGTGAGTGCCGAGGTAGACCGGCTCGGCTGCTCTCGGGTCATGTTGATCTCCGGCGGGCCGGAGGCGCAGTACGCCTCGATCATTGAAGAGCAGCTCGGCGATCGCCTTGTTGCCCGCTTCATCGATGTCGTGATGCACGTGCCGGTGGAGGTCGTCGCCACGGCTGTTCAGGCAGCACGTGAGTCGGGTGCCGACTGCCTGATAGCCCTGGGCGGCGGCTCATCGACCGGTATGGCCAAGGCCGTGGCACTCGAGCTCGGACTCCCGATCGTTGCCGTCCCGACCACGTATGCCGGTTCGGAGATGACGAGCATCTGGGGTTTGACGGAGAACAGCCGTAAGACCACGGGTCGTGATCCGAAGGTGCTCCCGAAGACGGTGATCTACGACCCCGAGCTCACCGTGAGCCTGCCTGTCGAGATCTCGGCAGCCAGCGGGATGAATGCTCTCGCCCATTTGGTCGAGGCGCTCTACTCGCCAGGCATTTCACCCATCTCGTTCATGCAGGCACAAGAGGGTGTTCGTGCCCTGGCTGTCGCAATGCCGAAGGTAGTGGCGAATCCCGCAGATCTCGACGCGCGCGGTGACGCTCTGTACGGTGCCTGGTTGGCCGGCTGGGCCCTTGGTACCACGGGTATGGGCGTGCACCACAAGATCTGCCATGTGCTGGGTGGCGCCTACAACCTTCCGCACGCTCCGATGCACTCTGCGGTGCTGACGTATGCGACCGCGTTCAACAACGACTTCGCCCCCGCCGCCATGGCATCAATTGTTCGGGCTTTCGCTGATGCCGGCATGAGCGTGAGCAGCGCCGCTGATGGAGTGTGGCAGCTCGCCACCGCGATCGGCGCACCTGTGAGCCTGACATCCGTCGGCTTCGATCCCGCTTCCATTGACGAGGCCGCTCAGGTCGTCGTCGAGGGGAAGCCCATCAACCCCCGTCCGGTGGATCTGGACGGAATTCGCGAGTTGCTACGCGCGGCGAGCGAAGGGTCACCACCGTGACCACATCGTTATCCCGAATGACGGGATAACACTCTCCCATTGTGGGAAAAGTGATTGACGGCAGCCTTCACCGGTCGTAGGTTGCCGAACACCACCGGCTCAAGGTGAGTCCGGTCACGGAGGTTCCCCCGAACCCCCTCTGAAATGGAGTGCAGATGAGGATCGCTAAGTCGATTCGGGTCGTGGCGGCAGTCGCTGCTGTCGGCCTGATCGCCACCGCGTGTGGCAATAGCTTGGACAGCAATTCCTCGGGCGACGCAGCTGCAACCGCAGCCGCACCGAGTGGCTCTGCCGCAGCAAGCGGTGGCGCAACGGCAACGATCAAGGTCGGCTTCGTGTCGGCAGAGACCGGCCCGCTCGCGGGCTTCGGCGAGGCAGACAAGTTCGTGGTCGACACCATGGGCCAGTACTTCGCTGAGCACCCCATTTCCGCGGGAGGCACCAACTACAACGTCGAGATCATTCAGAAGGACGCCGAGTCTGACTCCAAGCGCGCCGCTGAGGTAGCCGGTGAGCTCATCAACACCGACGGTGTCGACGTGATCCTCGTCCACGGCACTCCCGAGATGGTCAACCCTGTCTCGGATCAGTGCGAGGCAAACCAGGTCCCCTGCATCTCGTCCGATGCACCGTGGCAGCCGTACTTCATCGGTCGCGGCGGCAAGCCGGGCGAGACCTCGTTCACCTGGACCTACCACTTCTTCTGGGGCCTCGAGGACATCGCAGCCGTGTACCAGGACATGTGGAACCAGGTCTCGACCAACAAGAAGGTCGCGGGCTTCTTCCCGAACGATCCTGACGGCCAGGCGTGGAGCGCCAACCTGCCCGACATGGTGAAGGCCAATGGTTACACCATCAACAACCCGGGCCTGCACACCAACCTTTCGCAGGACTACTCCTCGCAGATCTCTGCATTCAAGAAGGACAAGGACGAAGTTCTGACGGGCGTTCCGCTGCCCCCCGACTTCACCACCTTCTGGAAGCAGGCCAAGCAGCAGGGCTTCAACCCGAAGATCGCAACGATCGGTAAGGCCCTGCTCTTCCCGTCGTCCATTGAGGCTCTTGGCGACATCGGCCAGAACCTGGGCACCGAGGTCTGGTGGAGTAACACCTCGCCGTTCAAGTCCAGCCTGACCGGACAGTCGGCAGCTGACTTCACCCAGGCATACACCGATGCCACCAGCAAGCAGTGGACTCAGCCGCTCGGCTTCTCCGAGGCTCTGTTCGAGGTCATGGCAGCAGACGTCATCGCTGCCGGTGGCCCCGACAAGCAGAAGATGGTCGACGCCATGAAGACCATGAAGGTCAGCACCATCGTTGGCGACCTGGACTGGACCACCGGCCCGGTTCCCAACGTGGCGAAGACCCCGCTCACGGGTGGCCAGTGGCGCAAGACCGCCGCGGGCTCGCAGTTCCCGTGGGAGCTCGTCATCGTGTCGAACTCCATCGCACCGATGGTTCCGACCGGAGGCAAGGTCGAGCCGCTCAGCTAGTCAGGTAGTGGGGTGGGGTGGCCTTCGGGCCGCCCCACCCCATGCCACAGCTCCACCGCACGACGTTTCATTTGGTCACCACAAACACAGATAGCGAGGGCACATGAGTTCGCTGCTTGAAGTGCGGGGCCTGTCGAAAAGATTCGGCAGTGTCGTCACCGCGGAGAACATCTCCTTCGACGTCAAGCAAGGAACGGCTCTGGGAATTGTCGGTCCCAACGGCGCCGGCAAGTCCACGCTGCTCTCACTTATTACCGGCGTCCTGCCTGTTGATGCTGGCACCATCTCTTTCGACGGCCGAGATATCACGAAGGACCGAGCTGCGAACCGCACCAAGTCAGGTATCGCGCGCTCCTTCCAGATCCCGCGACCGTTCGTTGACATGACAGTCTTCGAGAACGTGTACGTCGGCGCGGCCTTCGGTGCCTCACAGCACGGCCAGGTCGGTTATGAGGCTGCGGCTCGCGCACTTGAGACAACCGGCCTCCTTCACCTGTCGGAGAAGCCTGCGGGGTCACTGCGTCTCCTCGATCGCAAGCGACTTGAACTTGCGCGGGCGCTCGCAACAAATCCCAGCTTGATCCTGCTCGACGAGATTGCGGGTGGCCTGACCGAGAAGGAACTTCCACCGCTCATCGAGCTGATTCGTGGCCTGCGTGATTCCGGCGTGACGGTTGTCTGGATCGAGCACATTGTTCACGCGCTGACAGCCGTGGTTGATGAACTGATGTGCCTGGCTCTCGGACGCGTCCTTGCCATCGGTGATCCGCATGAGGTCATGCGCTCGCCGGAGGTTATCGAGGTGTACCTCGGTTCAACCTTCGATCTCGGGGAGGTCTCGTGACCCTCCTGAATGTAGAAGCCATTGATGTCTACTACGGAGACTTCCAGGCCCTCTATGGCATCAGCCTGAAGGTAAAGCAGGGCGAAACACTCGCAATTATCGGCGCTAACGGCGCGGGCAAGTCGACTCTTATGAAGGCTCTCGCCGGCCTGATGACTCCGGCAACCGGCTCGATCACGTTCAATGGCGCTGACATCACAAAATTGCCGAGCTACAAGCGGGTGCCATTGGGTATCGCTCTCACTCCTGAAGGGCGCCGCATCTTTCCGAGCCTGACCGTCGAGGAGAACCTTCTCGTGGGCGGCTATTCCAAGCGCTCCGGCCCATGGAATCTCGCGAGCATCTATGACGCCTTCCCGTTGGTGGCTGACCGCAAGGATCGCGTCGGGCTCAATCTCTCCGGTGGTGAGCAGCAGGCGGTGGCTATTGGTCGTGCGCTCATGAGTAACCCCGACCTGCTTCTTCTGGACGAAGTCTCGCTAGGTCTGGCACCCGTCGTGGTCGAACAGATCTATGCGGCGATGCCGAAGATCACGAATGCCGGCACGACAGTGCTGCTCGTAGAGCAGGACGTGAACCAGGCGCTCAAAATCGCCGACCGGGTTCAGTGCATGCTCGAGGGCCGCACCGTGCTCGAGGGAACTGCCACGTCGCTCACCCGCGACCAAATCGCGTCCGCCTACTTCGGGATCTAGGAGACATCGTGGGATGGCTTAATGCCGTAGTTCAGGGAGTCCTGCTCGGTGGCCTGTACGCCCTGCTTGCCGCAGGCCTCTCGCTCATGTTCGGGGTCATGCGCATCGTGAACCTGGCGCATGGTGTGCTCGCGGTGGTGGCCGCCTACATGGGTTACTTCCTGGTCGACAAGCTGCACTGGCCGGCTTTCCTCACCTTCATCGTCGTGATTCCGGTGATGGCTGCTATTGGCTACGTGCTTCAGCTCGGATTATTGAATCCGGCTCTTGGTCGAGGTGGTCTCGCGCCGATTCTCGTCACTTTCGGCCTCGCAGTCGTCATCACGAACCTTCTGCAGCAATTTTTCTCCGCTGATACCCACTCCATTCAGACCGGCACGATCGCTACAGACAGCATTCACATCACTGACGACATCTCAATAGGCGTCTTTTCGCTGCTGACATTCGTCGTTGGTGTCGTGGTCATCGCCGGGCTCCAGACCTACCTGTCGCGCACCCGCGGTGGTCGAGCAATGCGCGCCACCAGCGATGACAAGGATGCAGCCCAGTTGATGGGCATCGACAACAAGCGCATCTATGCCAGGGCGACCGCAATCGCGCTGGCAATCGTCGGTCTGGCCGGTGTCTTCCTGGGAATGCGCACCCAGTTCAGCCCGACCGCCGGCGACGCGACGCTCATCTTCGCGTTTGAGGCAGTGATCATCGGCGGACTTGGCTCGCTCTGGGGAACGTTGATTGGTGGCATGGTTCTCGGCGTCGCTCAGGCAGTCGGCGCCCAGATCAATCCGGCCTACGGAATCCTGATCGGCAACCTCGTGTTCTTGGCCATTCTCGCCTTCCGACCAACCGGACTCCTGCAGAAGGCGGTGAACTCGTGAGCATCGCTGAGAACCTCAAGGTCAAGCGTGCGACCAAGTCTTCGTGGGCGGGGCTCGCAATCGCGATTGTCGTGGTTGCTCTACTCGCCATGGGCCCGTACACCTTTGGGCGCGGAATGCAGCAGAACTTGGTCATCCTGTTCTCGCTCATCGTGCTCGGAACGATGTGGAACCTGTTGGCTGGCTACGGCGGCATGGTGTCGATCGGGCAACAGGCCTACATCGGCATCGGCGCCTATGGATTGGTCTACATCGCCGACACATTGGGCATCGATCCGTTTATTGCCGTCCCGATTGCGGTCATTATCGCCGGAATCTTCTCCCTGCCCATCTCCTTCCTGGCCTTCCGCCTTTCCGGCGGATATTTTGCGATCGGCACATGGGTGATTGCCGAGGTCATCAAGCTCATCGTTGAGCAGATGGATGTCCTGGGTGCAGGATCCGGTGTGAGCTTCATGGCGCTCACCAGCCTGTCTCCCGGCCGTCGAATTGCCTATGTGTACTGGCTCTCGCTCATCGCCGTGGTCATTGCCGTCGCAGTGACCTACCTGCTCATGCGCTCCCGCCTGGGGCTGGGATTCACCGCCATTCG
>CALFIA010000214.1 GCA_937876275.1 uncultured Actinomycetes bacterium
GGACGACACCCCCCCGGCCTGATCAACAATCTCCGGGCCGGGCTGCAGATAAAGGTGATACGCATTCGCGAGAATCGCCTGGGCACCGAGCTCGCGCATGGTCTCGGGGAGCACCGCCTTGACCGTGGCCTTCGTGCCGACCGGGGTAAAGGCTGGTGTCTGGATCACGCCGTGCGGCGTGGTGATCGTGCCGGCGCGGCCGAGCGAGGGGCCGTCGGAAGACTCAAGTCGCGAATCGATCGTGAAGGAGAAGTCATCGCGAGGCACGACGTCATCTAACCAAACAGCACAATGCTCACTGGTCGACGACAGCCTGCACGAGCGAATCGAAGGTATCTGCCGGCACAGGCCCGATGATGCGTACGGCCAGCTTGCCCTCGCGATCGAGGATCAAGGTATTCGGAAGCGCCTTCGGCGGTACTCCTGGCAGAGTGGCAAGGATCTTTCCGTCGGAATCGGCGATGCTCGGGTACATAACTGCGTACTTGGTGACGAAATCCTGAGCAGCTGCAGTCTCGTCGGTCACATTGAGACCTACGAAGGCGACATCGTGATCGGCGAACGCGTTGGAAGAGGCCACGAGGGTGGGAGTTTCCTCCTGGCACGGCCCGCACCACGATGCCCAGGAGTTGAGCACGACCACCTTGCCGGCGAGCTCCGGCACTGACACGGGAGTTCCATCGAGTGAGGTGCCGGAAATCGGCGGCATCTCGACGTGCTCACCTGCAGGAATGACCGTGACCCCGACTTGATCCGAACCCTGAAGTGCCGCCGGGTCGCGGCCGCAGCCCGTGAGGAGCATGAGCCCTAGGGCTCCGACCGCCACGATTGCCAGGCGCTTGCTCATGCGCGGGCCTCATCCGCGAGCTCCCGGGCGATCTCGGCGTCGACGCTCGCCGACTTCCGCTCCTCGCTCGTGAACCATTCCGCCGCCGCCAGCATCATCCAGCCGGAATCGACGACCATCACCAGTGCCCACATGAGGGCACCCGCGAGTCGTTGGTCATCCAACGGCGCGGGGCCGAAGGGTCGCACGGTGTCGAAGGCCGCATAGAGCGGCACCGAAGCAAAGTAGATGACGGCCCCGACGAGCGCCTCAGGAAACATCATTGTGCCGAGGGAGAGAAGCCGGACCGCGTGCGTGGGGCGCTTCGGCTGCAGATTTGAGCCGATCAGAGGGAAATAGAAGAGGAACGCCGCGATCAAGTACAGCGGCTGCTCGATGAAGTAGTCGAGGTCGTGGTTACCCAGGGCCGCGTTATAGAAGGGGGTGAAGTGGGTCAGGAGCAATGCGCCGGCGAAGAGCACCCAGGTCACCCACGGGTTGGTGAGCACGCGTACGACCCGACTGCGCAGGGTCGGCACGATCCAGCGCCGACGAGTGGCCGGGCTACTGGCCCGGAACGCCAGGGTGACCGGGTTCGCGAGCACGAGGAGTGGCGCCACGACCATCATGACGAGCAGGTGCTGGGTCATATGCGCCCAGAAGAAGGTGTGCGACCAGGCGGCTATCGGCCCGAGGTAGGTCAGGGCCAAGATCGCCAGGCCTGTGTACAGGCACACGGAGGCCCGACGAGGCCAGGATCCGGTCTGTCGAACCCGACGGACGGCCCATGCGTACCAGCCGGCCGCTAGGAGCAGATTGACGATCACGAACAGGTCGAAGGTGCCGGACGCGAGGAATTCACTCACCCGTTAACCCTCTCTCCCTCATTCGTGTCCAAACATTTGCCGCGCAGGAGGCCAAGTCGCTTCTCACCCGCCCACTAGAACGATAGTCTGCGGCCCGTCGCCAATCCTGGGGGCAAGGCTCGGCTCCATAGACATTGGGGGAAATGCGTGAAACGCGCACTCTTCACCATCCTTACCGTCGTGATCGGCGTCGTCATCGTCGGCGGCTCGGTTCTCTGGCTGCACAAGATTCAGCAGACTCGCCAGGACCCCGCCACCTTGACCGCCACTTTGACCGGCGAAACCGTGCAGACTCCCCAGGGCGCCCTTCCTCACGCCACCTTGGATCTCGAGGTCTACCCGAATCCCGGCTCCGTCGCTGGACCGCCCGAGGGTGTTCCGATCCTGAGCCAAAAGGGTGGCTGGCCCTTCTGGTGGCCGTCCACCTCAATTCAGTTGCCGGCACACACCCTGGTCACCATGACCGTGAAGCAGTACGACTCGTCCACGACCCCGTGGAATCCCTACTGGGCCGACGTGCATGGCACCGTTGACGGCACTGCGACCTACAACGGTGAGAAGAAGACCGGCATCAAGCCGGCCGACGTGGCCCACACCTTCACGATCCATCAGTTCCCCGAGACCACTCAGGACTACTTCTTCGTGAGCGTGCCGATGCTCGCCGTGGGCAACAACGCTAAGAACGAGGCAAACGGCTACCCGAAGCCGATGGAGATCACGTTCTCCTTCGTGACCCCGGGCCCGGGCAAGTACATCTGGAATTGCGAGGATCCCTGCGGATCCGGCTATCAGGACTTCGGCGGCGTGATGAGTGAGCGCGGCTGGATGTCCGGAACGGTGACGGTGGTCTGACATGTCAATCATTACTCCCCCCGAGACTGATCAGCCCGAGGAGCCCACAGCTCGTCCGATGCCCACGCATCGCATGAAGGAATACCTGTCGCGCTCTTACGTGCGTCGCATCCTGATCATGGCCGTGATCATCATGGCCATCACCGTGGCCCTGGGATGGGTCGTCGTCGGCTTCATGAATATGACGGGCGCCCCGGCATCCGACATCATGGGTGACCTTGAGCAGACCGTCCTGATCTTCACGATCGCCTCGGCACCGCTGATCGCCATCACCTTGTCGACGATCTTCTACAGCCTCATCGGCTGGAAGCACTCGAGTGGCGACGAGCCCCCGATGCAGGACTCCCCCGCGATTCGCACCAATGCATTCGCGGTCATCGTCTGGATCACCGCCACTAGCCTGCTGGCCGGATTCCTGGTGGTGTGGGGCCTCATAGAGCTCGCCACGATCACCTCAAACGCGTACGGATCCGTCTCGGCAAACCAGCAGCCAAATGACGTGAAGCAAATCGACATCAACGTCACGGGTCAGCAGTGGGTTTGGTCCTTTGAGTACCCCGATCAGCAGGGCATCACCAGCGACTACCTCGTGGTGCCGGTTAACACTCCGCTCTACTTCAACCTCACTTCCGAGGACGTCATCCATGATTTCTGGATCGTCGAGCTCGGCGTGAAGATCGACGTGAATCCGGGCGCGATCACCAACACGGGCGTGACTCCGACCAAGCTCGGCACTTTCAATATTCGTTGTGCCGAACTGTGCGGCCTGCACCATGCGTACATGGAGACCAAGATCCAGGTGGTGACCCAAGCCGAGTTCGATGCCTGGGTCCGTGACAAGGGCGGGATGAAGACGGCATGAGCGTGACTACCGCAGTATTCGAGCAGCCGGCTGTTCTTCAGCCCAAGCAGCACGGCAAGCCTGGCGGCTTCCTGCGCCACACCAACATCTTCACCGGCCTTGCCGGCGGAATCGTCTTCGCCGCCGTGGTCTACATGATCGGCTCCAAGCTGGTGCCGTGGGGCAACCAGAACGAGGACTTCAGCCAGATTGGCGCGAACGCGCTCATCGCGGCGACGATGTTCGCCTGGGTTATCGGCTTCATGGCAGGCATTGGCGCCTTCGCCGGCCCCATTCGCTGGGCACTCGGCCACGACCTCACCCATGACGACGCTGAGTACATGGCCGGCAAGGGCCAGGGCAAGTTCCGTTACTGGAAGTACACGACCGACCACAAGGTTGTGGGCACCCAGTACTTCGTCATGGTGCTGGTTCTACTCGGAGTCGGCGGCTTCCTGGCGATGCTGATTCGTACCGAGCTGGGCTGGACCTGGGGCGAGTTGTTCGACCCCAACTTCTACAACTCGATCATCGGCACCCACGGAATCGTCATGGTGGTCTCGCTGATCATCGTTGTGACCGGTCCACTCGGTAACTTCATCATGCCGATCATGGTCGGCGCCCGAGATATGGCGTTCCCCCGGCTGAACGCACTCAGCTTCTGGCTTCTATTCGCCGCCGTTCCCCCGCTGCTCGCCACCCTCTTCATGGGCGGCATTCGCGACGGATGGAGCGTCTACCAGCCGCTCGCCACCCAGGCAGGCATGGGCATGATCGGCTACCAGGTACTGATCATCGTCTTCGCCTACTCCACCGGCGTCGCGTCAGTCAACCTGATTACCACCGCAGTGACCATGCGCGCACGTGGCATGAACTGGAGCCGAGTGCCGATCTTCGTGATCGGAATCATCGCGTCGTCGGTCATGGGCCTGATCTGGTTCCCGATGTACCAGTATTCGCAGGCGCTGGCGATGAGCGATCTGATCTTGAATTCATCATTCTTCAACCCGGTTGCCGGCGGTTCGGTGTGGCTCTACGAGAACCTCTTCTGGCTGCTCGCTCACCCAGAGGTCTACGTGATCGTCGTGCCGGCCACCGCAGGCATCCTCGAGTTGATGACCGTCTTCCTGCGCAAGCCACTGTTCAGTTACAAGCTGGCAATCGCCGGCTTCGCAGGTGTCGTGGGCATCTCGGCCATCGTGTGGGTTCACCACATGTACATGACCGGCTTCGCCCCGCAGGTGGGTTACCCCTTCATGCTGTCGACTGAGCTCATCTCGATTCCTTTCGGTTTCCTGGTGCTCGTCGCTCTCGGCACGATGTGGCGCGGCAAGGTCTGGACCCGACTCCCGATGATGTGCGTGTACGCAGTGATCTGGGACAAGGTCATCGGTGGCATCACCGGCGTATACCTCTCCGACGTCCCCGTCGACCAGTACATGCACGGCAGCATGTTCGTGGTGGCTCACTTCCACTTCATGCTCATGGGTGCCGGACTCTTCGGAGCAATGGCCTGCATTTCTTACTGGTTCCCGAAGATGTGCGGCCGCATGCTCAACGAGCGGATCGGCTCGATCGGATTCTGGGTAGCCTTCTTCGGCTTCCAGCTCACCTTCTTCTCGATGTTCGTTGCCGGCCTTCAGGGCATGCCGCGTCGCGTGCTTCAGTTCGACAACGCGTTCAACGTCTCGAACTGGATCTCGACCATCGGTGCCTACATCATCGGCATCGGCATGCTGATCTTCCTCTACGCGATCATCACCTCATGGCGTGGAAAGACCTGGGCGCCCGCCAACCCGTGGGGCGCCAAGACCCTCGAGTGGCAGACCTCCACTCCGGTTCCGCTGGAGAACTTCCCGGTCCTGCCGGTGGTCACCAGCGATCCCTACGGCTACGGCGTGCCGGATCCTTATGACGCCATCGAACGAGAACTGGCCAAGGACGACAACGAAGCGAAGGTGCCGCAATGAGCACGACGACAACCGGTCCTCTCTACCCGACCACCGGCGAGCCGGTAGCGGTGAATGCGCGCCGTAACCGCCTCGGCGTGTGGCTGTGCATCGTGTCCGACTGTGCAGGCTCCATTGCCCTGCTCATCGCGTACTCGTACCTGTGGTCACTGAACGTCAACAATGCGTGGGCTCCCCCGAAGAACACCTGGGCAGCCGACCTTCCGTTCTGGCTGATCGTTCTCGGCACCGTTCTGGCCACCATTGCCATGTGGTGGGGTTATAAGGGCCTAGTCAAGGGCCACAAGGACCGCATGATCGTGGGCGCGACCTTGGCAACCCTGATCATCCTGGTGACCTTCATCGGCCAGATCGTCCAAATGTCGACCTTCCCATTCGACATTCAAGATGGCGCCTACGCCTCATCAGTCGTCTGGCTGTGTTTCGGGGCAGCGATTCACCTGTTCATGCTGCTCTTCTTCACCATGGCGATCTTGTTCCGCACTAAGGCCGGCCGCATCACACCCGAAAACCCGTACCACGCCCGCCTGGTTTCGATGTGGATGACCTATGTCTGCATCATCATTGCCATCGGCGCCCTCTTCACCTTGGTGATGAAGGACAGCCCGAACAACGCGGCGCCGACGTTCGGCGTATTCACTTCCCAGCAGTGAACTTCAGGTTGGGGGCACGCCTCTGGTGGGGTGTCCCCATCCTGCTCGTTCTGCTGTGGGCTATCGGGCTGCTCGTCGTAGCCTCCTTCCCCGGCCTCGCGACTCCCCCGCCATACGTGCTGTGGCTGCAACCGGTGGGTCGTTATGCGCGTGACATCGCCTCAATGCTCGCGCTCGGCTCACTTGTAGCAGGCGGCCTGCTCGCCAGCTCACGCCGCGCCCTGCAATGGGCAATGGGCTGGGCCATCGTGTGGTTCGCCATCCTCGCTGTTCTTCTCGTGTTGACCATCAGCGATGTTCAAGCGGTTACTCCGTGGGAGGCGCTGGGCACTGCGCCGACATTCCTCACTGGTGACTATGTCGGCCGTGTCTTCCTCGCACAGCTCGTCGGCATTGTCGTCTTCGCGCTTCTGCTGACACGAGCCACAAGTGAGCGGGTCGCTTGGTTCGCAGCAATCGTCGGAGGACTCGCCGCCATCACTCCGGCGTTCCTGGGCCATGGAGGCCTGACGGGCGAGCACATCGCTATGACGGTCACCCTCGGCATCCATCTCGGTGCCGTGAGCCTGTGGGTGGGCGGCCTCGCTGCCGTCGTTGCCCTCGTACTTGCAGAACCCACTCTCGGCCCTAGCCTGCTTCCGCGATTTAGCCTGCTGGCCTTGTGGTGCGCAATCATCGTCGCCGAGTCGGGTCTGCTCATCTCTTCACTTCTCGTGGGCTCGATCAGCTTGTTCGTAGGCACGGTGTACGGCTCGCTCGTGATTTTCAAGGCCGCTTTGTTGGCGTGGTTGGTGCGTCTTGGCTGGATGCAGCGCCGTCAGGCAATGCCCGAGGCACGGGCAGGCTCCTATGGCCTGCTCGCCCGCTTCGCCGGACGAGAGTTCGTGGTGATGGCCTCGGCCATCGCTGTGTCAATCGTGCTCTCGCGCATCGGTCCTCCCCACGGCACTTTGGCCACACCGAATTTTTCACCGCTGGCCCTCATAGCTCTCGCCATCGTCATCCCCGCCCTGCTGGCCTGGTCACTCCCCCGCCCCGCCTGGGTCATGCGACTGTCCGCTTATCCCGAGGTCCCCGCTATGGCCTTGCTCGTGGCCGTGGCACTGATCGCCGGAGTCGGGCTGTTCAGCCGCTTATTCGGTCTCGAACTGGCATTCGCACTCGGTTCGCTCATAATTCTCGGCATCGGGTGGATTGCGGCCGCCACCCTTTTCGGGCCACGCACAATGATCGGTGTCGCGATCTTGGGAGTGGGCTGGCCGGTAATCGTTATCTTGACGACTTCCCTCAGCACGAGTCTTGTTTCCTGGCAGCTCAACCTCCTGAGCATCGTGCTGGCTGAGGCCGTGCTCATCGCTATCGCGCTGAACCAGCGTTCCGGCGCGGATGATCGTGAGCGCGTCAATGCCTAGGGATTCAGAGCAGAGTGCTCCGGTGAACACGGCTCAGGGCAGACCGCAACGCGAACTCACCACCGAAGAGCGCAAGGCGAAACGGAAAAAGGATTTCTGGACCCTCGACCTACCTCTTGTCTTCGGCATCACGCTCTGCACCACACTGACCGTCATTGAAGGTTCACGGGCACTCAACGGAAATGGCCGCGCACTGGCCTACACGTTCGAGTGGCCGATCATCGGCGCCTTCATTGTGTGGATCTGGTGGCGCTACAAGCATGAGGGTCGTACGGTTGATGATGGGAATGCAGACCACAATCCGGAAGGCAACGTCGAGACAGCCGCTGGCGGTACCACCTCAGATTCGCCAGCATCCAAGCCAGCAAAGAAGCGCCGATCTCTCGGATTCACCGAACATTACAAGGCCCGAGTTGAGGAGGCCGCGGCGGAATATGCGGCCGCTCTCCACGCTGTTGACGAGGTCAATCACGCGCCTGTCATCCCCGAAAGCGACGAAGGGCTCCAAGAATGGAAGGCCTACGTTGCTGACCTCAATAGGCGCCAACCGCCGGGGCATCCGCCGAACTCCCAGTGATGACATACGGTGAGCAGATGCGCCGCGCTCCCCGAGTAGTCAGCCTCCTGGCTGTGGTCGGCATCGCATCAGCTGCCGCCATCGGACTCACTCCGACCGCCCAGGCCAGCGCGCCCCTGGAGCCCTACTACTCACAGAGCCTGCAATGGTCGTCGTGCGCCGATCATCGCGAGTGCAGCAGCATGCTCGTGCCCATTGACTATGCCTCACCCTCCTCAGGTGACTTTCGCATCGCCTTGAGCCGAGTGAGAGCCAAGGGCACGAAGGTCGGCTCGATCGTGGTGAACCCCGGTGGGCCGGGTGCCGAAGGTGCCAGCTTCGTTGAATACGCGCAGTCCAGCATGGGCGACCAGGTTGCCAAGAATTACGACATCGTCGGATTCGACCCGCGCGGAGTCGGAAAGTCAGCACCGGTCACCTGCCTGACCGGGAAGCAGACGACTACCTGGCTGCGAGCCGATGCCACGCCCGACACTTCATCGGAGATAGCCACTTACTCGAATCAGATCGGAAGAGCACACGTCTGAACTCCAGTCACCG
>CALFIA010000215.1 GCA_937876275.1 uncultured Actinomycetes bacterium
CAGCACCATCACCAGCACCGAGCTCTTCACCGGCCAGGCTGTCAGCGTGCAAACCCTGTTTGGCCCCAGCTTCACCGACGTGAACAGTGGCCAAACTTTCAAAGGTGTGGCCATCACCAACGCAGGCGTTAGCGCAGACCTGACGGGCAAAGGTAAATACCAAATCTCGACCGACGGCACCACCTGGACGAACATCGGCTCGCCGGTGACGAGCGGCACCTCGACCTTCACCACGAGCTGGGACACGACCGGCGTCGCCGACGGCTCGACCTATCAGGTGCGCGCGGTCGCGACCGACAACGTGCGATTGCTCGCCCCGATCCCCGGCAAGTCCGCGATCGGCATCGAGATCCCCAACACCGACCGCGAGCTGGTCAGCCTGGGCGACGTGCTCAAGAGCAACGCCGCGACGAGCGACCACCACCCGATGCTCGTCGGGCTCGGCAAGGACGTCGAGGGCGGATTCATCGTCGCCAATCTCGCGAAGATGCCTCACATTCTCGTGGCGGGTGCCACCGGCGCAGGCAAGTCCAGCTGCATCAACTCGCTGATCACCTCGATCCTGATGCGTGCCACTCCGCAGGAAGTACGCATGATCCTGGTCGACCCCAAGCGAGTGGAACTCACGGCATACGAGGGTGTTCCGCATCTGATCACCCCGATCATCACGAACCCGAAGAAGGCCGCTGACGCGCTTCAGTGGGTCGTCAAGGAGATGGATCGTCGCTACGACGACCTCGCCCACTTCGGCTTCCGTCACATCGATGACTTCAACAAGGCCGTGCGCTCGGGCAAGGTCACGCCCCTGCCGGGGAGTGAACGCGTACTCGAGCCGTATCCGTACCTGCTCGTCATCGTCGACGAGCTCGCAGATCTCATGATGGTTGCTCCGCGCGATGTCGAGGATTCGATCGTGCGCATCACCCAGCTCGCGCGTGCTGCAGGTATTCACCTGGTGCTCGCGACCCAGCGTCCGAGCGTTGATGTCGTCACGGGCCTGATCAAGGCAAACGTTCCGAGTCGTCTCGCGTTCGCAACGTCAAGCCTCGCTGACAGCCGCGTCATCCTCGATCAGCCCGGAGCGGAGAAACTTGTCGGTCAGGGTGATGGTCTCTTCCTGCCGATGGGCGCGAACAAGTCGCTGCGTATCCAGGGAGCTTTCGTCTCCGAGAACGAGATCCGCGCCATCGTCGCTCATGCCAAGTCTCAGATGGAGACTCAGTTCATCGATGAGGTGACTGCCGCTCCGACCAGCAGCAAGGAAATCGACGCAGACATCGGCGATGATCTCGACGTCCTGCTTCAGGCAGTCGAGCTCGTGGTCTCGACTCAGTTCGGCTCGACCTCGATGCTGCAGCGCAAGCTGCGAGTGGGCTTCGCCAAGGCCGGTCGCCTGATGGATCTCATGGAGTCCCGCGGCGTCGTCGGCCCGAGCGAGGGCTCCAAGGCCCGTGATGTGCTGGTGACTCCGGAGGAACTGCCCTCCGTTATGGCGCTCATCCGCGGCGAGGAATAGACCCGCAGTCTACGAAGTCCACGGAATTGATAGGTCCCTGGAGTTCGGGACGAAATCTCCCTGCCGATACGTACGAACCCGACTAGCCTGCGGGTATCGGATACGGGGTCGACGTGAGTGAGGTGTGCGGCATATGACCGTCGGCCCTCGTCTGCGCTCTGCTCGGGAGCAGTCGGGAATGTCAGTCGCTGATGTGGCGGCGGCAACCCGCATGCGGGCTTCGATTATCGAGGCGATGGAAGCCGATGACTTCAGTCTGTGCGGCGGCGCAGTCTATGCACGCGCGCAGTTGAAGATGATGGCACCGATCATCGGGCTAGATCCTGACGAGATCGCCGAGTCTTTCGACTCTCAGTCACCCGAACTCGACTACTGAGGGCTCCAGGGTCGCTCCTGCGTAGGCTGGGGGAGTGAGCACACCTGACACCGTTGCCCTGGTGACCTTGGGCTGTGCCCGTAATGAGGTCGACTCCGAGGAACTCGCCGGACGCCTTTCCGCTGCCGGCTGGACAATCGTCGACGATCCGGCCGAGGCAAGTGCAGTGCTCGTCAACACGTGTGGCTTTGTCGAGGTGGCGAAGAAGGACTCCATCGATGCGGTGCTCGCGGCCGCTGATCTCAAGGGGCTCGGCTCCGGCCCCCAGACTGTTGTCGCGGTCGGCTGTCTCTCCGAGCGATATGGAGCTGAGCTTGCTGAGTCACTGCCCGAAGCCGATGCCGTGCTCGGCTTTGATGATTACCCCGATATCGCCGAGCGTCTTCGCTCGATTGTCGGAGGCGAGGCGCATGTACCGCATGCGCCCAAGGATCGTCGTCACCTGCTCCCGATCTCGCCGGTCGATCGCGATGCTGCTGCTGCGTCCATTCCCGGTCACGCACAGATGCCCGAGGTCGACACTGCTTGGGCGCCGCCTGTACTGCGTCGCCGACTCGACGGCAGCCCTGTCGCACCGGTCAAGCTGGCCTCCGGGTGTGATCGTCGCTGCGCGTTCTGCGCAATCCCGTCGTTCCGCGGCTCGTTCGTCTCCCGTCCACCGGCCGATGTCATGGCCGAAATCATCTGGCTCGCCGGCGAAGGTGTGCGCGAGGTCGTTCTCGTCAGCGAGAACTCGACCTCCTATGGCAAGGACCTCGGCGACCTGCGCCTGCTCGAGACCTTCCTCGGAGAGATCGGCGCAGTCGAGGGCATCGACCGCATTCGAGTCGCCTATCTGCAGCCTGCTGAGGTGCGCCCCGGTCTGCTCGCGGCCATTGCGAAAACCCCGATCGTGGCTCCGTACTTCGATCTGTCGTTCCAGCACTCCAGCCCGACCGTGCTGCGTCGCATGCGTCGCTTCGGTGGCACCGAGGAGTTCCTCGACCTGATTGATCAGATCCGCACGCTGTCTCCCGAGGCCGGTATTCGTAGCAACGTGATCGTTGGCTTCCCCGGCGAGACCGATGAGGAGTTCGCACAGCTCCTCGACTTCATCGAGCGTGCGCGCATGGATGCCGTCGGCGTATTCGGCTACAGCGACGAAGACGGCACCGAGGCTGCGACGCTCGAAGGCAAGATCGATGACGACGTCATTCGGGCACGCGTCGAAGAGATCACCGCGCTCGCCGAGGAGATCATGGTGCAGCGCGCCGAGGATCGCATCGGCACGAGCGTTCGAGTTCTCGTCGAGGCCGTCGAGGCCAATGACGAAGGTGATCGCATCGCCGTAGGTCGCTCGGGTCACCAGGGGCCAGATGACGCAGGCACTCTCGTATTCATCGGTGATCTCGAGGTTTCGGTGGGCGATGTACTCGAGTGCGAGGTCGTGGGCACTGACGGCGTCGATCTCATTGCGGAATGCGCGTGAGCCAGCTCGACCATGCAGGTGATCGCGTAGGCGAGACCCGCATCCTGAACATCCCGAACGCCCTGACTGCATTCCGCGTCCTCTGCGTGCCGCTGATGGCGTACCTCTTGTTCGCTGACAATGGCGAGCGAGGTGGCCTCCGCGATCTCGCCGCGCTGGTGTTCGTTCTCGCTTCGGTGACGGATCTCCTCGATGGTGCCATTGCCCGAAGGCGCGGACAGGTCACGACCTTCGGCAAGATCGCCGATCCGATTGCCGACAAGGCACTCACCGGGGTTGCCTTGATCTCCTTGTCACTCATGGGTGATCTTGCCTGGTGGATCACGATCGTGATCTTGGTGCGCGAGCTCGGCGTCACCGCGCTGCGAGTGTGGGTGATTCGCCATGGCGTCATCCCGGCTAGCCGTGGTGGCAAGGCCAAGACTCTTGCCCAGACTGTTGCGATCACGATGTACCTGGTCGATTTACCGTCGGTCAGCTGGTGGGTGCCGTTGTCGCAGGTGGCCATGGGCATCGCGGTCGTGCTCACCATCGTGACCGGTCTCGATTACGTGCGGCACGCACTGCGACTGCGTCGCCTTCCTCCAGGAACCGAGTCGATCGACGGGGTCGTGCTTTGAGTGCGGCAGAGCTTGTCGCGAAGTGCAAGGCGCGGGGGATCACGATCGCCACGGCGGAATCCTTGACTGCGGGTCTTGTGTCAGCCTCGATCGCTGACGTTCCCGGCTGCTCAGCGGTGTTTCGCGGCGGAGTCGTGGCGTATGCCACTGACGTCAAGGGAAGCGTTCTCGGACTCGACCCCGACGATCTTGAGCATGTGGTGAGCGAGAGGGTCGCGGCTGAGCTAGCTCGTCGCGCATGTCTGGTGCTGGACGCCGATCTCGGTATCTCGACCACCGGCGTGGCCGGTCCTGATCCGCTCGATGGGCAGGAGGCCGGCAGCGTCTGGATCGCGGTGCACGATCGCACAACCTCGCTGACCACTTCTCGTCATCTGTCCCTCGCTGGTGACCGGGCGTCGATCCGCCTCGATGCGGCGAACGCGGCGATCGGGCTCGCGAGCGAAGTCCTGGGCGTTTCAGGCACGTAAATCTCGGGTAAGCATTGGTCACCTTTTCGCCTTCGGGAATGCGAAGTCAGCCGCGAGCGTTAGGGTTAGCAGGACAAGGAGGGGAGGGATCATGATCGTTCTGCGACATGTCATCGGTGACGAGCTTCGTCGCCGTCGGCAGGACCAAGGCCGCACCCTTCGCGACGTCTCCGCTGCTGCGGCTGTCTCCCTCGGCTATCTCTCTGAGGTCGAGCGTGGCCAGAAGGAAGCCTCGTCTGAGTTGCTCGCGGCCATCTGCGATGCCCAAGCCAAGGCCGCAGCCCGCAGCCAACAGGAAATGGCCAAACTCGCCGCCTCTTTGGGCTTGCCGCCCGATCTGCAACTGCCCTTCTAACCCCTTCACCGAGGCGCAAATACTCCCGGGG
>CALFIA010000216.1 GCA_937876275.1 uncultured Actinomycetes bacterium
GGCTCGTAGAGATACGTATCGACGTCACTGAAGGTCGGCTCGCTCATGGTCGCAGCGATCTCGAACGTCGCTCTACCGACACCGACTGCGCGTCGATTGCCGAAGAGCGGCCAGCTCGCGAGCGTGCACTCGACAACCGTGCGATCGCTGCTCACCCATTCGGCGGTCCAGCCGCTCGGTATCGAGTCGGCCGAGAAGCCGGGCGTGGTCTTCACCAGTACGCGAAGCCCGCGTGCTGCGAGGGCGATAACGAAGGAGAGCGGGGGAGACCAGCGTTCGGGGTCGCGCTCCGACTGCGCGCGTGAACCGTCAGCGGTACGACGGCCGGTGCGTCGTGCGGGGTCGACGAACACGACTGAGGTTGCGGGCAGGGCGGCGAGCAACGGATCAAGCAGGGCGGAGTCAGTGCAGTCGCCGGTGATCACGGTGGCGCTCGGCACGTTGGCGGCTAGGAGGGTGGCGATCTCGGGGGAGCGCTCGAGGCAGGTGACTCTCAGCCCGGCGCGGGCGAAGGCCGCCGAGTCGAAGCCCAACCCGGCCGTGAGGTCGATGACATGCGTGACGCCGGCTTCGACTAACAGACGAGCCCGGCGATCAGCGATCTCAGGCCTGGTGGCCTGCTCCAACCCCTCGCGGGTGAGCAGGGGCGAGCCCGTGATGCCGTAGCGGCCTGCGGCTAGGGCGCGCAGCTCGGCCTGCCCCAGGGCGGCCGCCACCTGGGCGGAATCGAGCTCCGGCAGCTCACGGCGTAATCGACTTCCGGCGGTCAGGGAGTCGGGATGAGTGGCCCAGAGATCCGCGGCTACGGCCAACGCCTGCCCCCCGGCGGGGGAGGTCAGCCAGGAGGCGGTGTCGAGGTCCACGTCGGCATCGTCCCACCCGACACCGGCTGGCACTCAACTTGACGGAGTGCTAATCGGAACGTAGATTTGGGTCTAGCACTCCCCACCTGGGACTGCTAACAGCTTCGCCCACTACGGGCATAGACAGATCCGAAAGGACGACATCGTGTCGGTCAACATCAAGCCCCTCGAGGACCGCATCTTGGTCCAGACCCTCGAAGCCGAGCAGACCACCGCTTCCGGCCTGGTCATCCCGGACACCGCCAAGGAGAAGCCCCAGGAGGGCACCGTCATCGCGACCGGCCCCGGCCGTTTCGATGAGTCCGGCGAGAAGCGCGTTCCGCTCGACGTGAAGGTCGGCGACGTGGTCATCTACAGCAAGTACGGCGGAACCGAGGTCAAGTACAACGGCCAGGAGTACCTGCTCCTGTCGGCCCGCGACATCCTCGCCGTCGTCGAGAAGTAAGAACCTTCGGTTCATCCCGTTTTCGAATGGCCCGCTGTGGATTCGCGCAACGCGCCTCCACGCGGGCCATTCACATGATCGTCCGCTGATTCAGCAACGTTTTTCTTGGGAGACAAAGCAATGGCAAAGATTCTCGAATTCGACGAAGACGCACGTCACAGCCTGCAGCGCGGTGTTGACGCTCTCGCCGACGCCGTCAAGGTGACCCTCGGCCCCAAGGGCCGCAACGTGGTCATCGACAAGAAGTGGGGCGCTCCCACGATCACCAACGATGGTGTCACCATCGCCAAGGAGATCGAGCTCGAGAACCCGTACGAGAACCTCGGTGCGCAGCTGGCCAAGGAAGTTGCCACCAAGACCAATGACGTCGCAGGCGACGGCACCACCACCGCAACCGTTCTCGCGCAGGCAATGGTGCACGAGGGCCTGCGCCAGGTCACGGCAGGCGCATCGCCGATCGGCATCAAGCGCGGCATCGACAAGGCCGTTGCGGCTGTCACCGACAAGCTGCACGACATGGCACGCCCCGTCGCCGGCAAGGACGAAATCGCCCAGGTCGCGACCATCTCTTCGCAAGATGCCGAGATCGGCGGCCTGATCGCTGACGCCTTCGACAAGGTCGGCAAGGATGGCGTCATCTCCGTCGAGGAGTCGAGCACCACCTCGATGGAGCTCGAGTTCACCGAGGGCATGCAGTTCGACAAGGGCTACATCTCCCCGTACTTCGTCACTGACGCCGAGCGCATGGAAGCCGTGCTCGAGGATTCCCACATCCTGCTGGTGCAGAACAAGGTCAGCAGCGTTCAGGAGCTCCTGCCCCTGCTCGAGAAGGTCATGCAGACCGGCAAGCCGCTGACCATCATCGCCGAAGACGTCGATGGCGAAGCGCTGTCGACCCTCGTCGTCAACCGCATCCGCGGCACCTTCCCGTCTGTTGCAGTCAAGGCCCCGGCCTTCGGCGATCGTCGCAAGGCAGTGCTGCAAGACATCGCGATCCTGACCGGCGCCACCGTTGTCTCCGCGGAGGTCGGACTCAAGCTCGACCAGGTCGGCCTTGAGGTTCTCGGCACCGCACGTCGCGTCGTCGTCACCAAGGACAACACCACCATCGTTGATGGCGGTGGCGATCACGCTGCTGTCGCAGACCGCGTGGCTCAGATCAAGAGCGAGGTCGAGCGCACCGATTCCGATTGGGATCGCGAGAAGCTCGCCGAGCGTCTTGCGAAGCTCAGTGGCGGCGTTGTCGTCATCAAGGTCGGTGCTCACACCGAGGTCGAGCTCAAGGAGAAGAAGCACCGCATCGAAGATGCTGTCTCCGCGACTCGCGCCGCCATCGAAGAGGGCATCGTCTCCGGCGGTGGCAGCGCACTCGTGCAGGCCGTCGCCGTGCTCAAGGATGACCTCGGCCTGACCGGCGACGAGGCAACCGGCGTCGGCATTGTTCGCCGTTCAGCAGTCGAGCCGCTGCGCTGGATCGCCGAGAACGCAGGCGAGCAGGGCTACGTCGTTGTCTCCAAGGTCGCTGAGCTTTCCGCAGGCCAGGGCCTCAACGCCGCGACCGGCGAGTATGTCGATCTCATCGCTGCCGGTGTCATCGATCCGGTCAAGGTCACTCGCTCGGCTCTGCAGAACGCTGCGTCAATCGCCGCGATGCTGCTGACCACCGAGGCACTCGTGGTCGAGAAGAAGGAAGAGGAGCCGGCTGACGCAGGTCACGGTCACGGCCACTCGCATCACGGCCACTCGCACTAGTCATCACATGAAGAAGCCCCGAGCCATTGGCTCGGGGCTTCTTCATGCTCGGGAGGCAATTACGCCGAGACGCGGTCTCCGGACTTCGCAGCCGGGATGTAGGTGGTCGAGCTGATGCGACGACGGCTGTAGATGGCCTCGCGCTCTTCCTCCGTCATGCCGCCCCAGACTCCGTAGGGCTCGCGCACGGAGAGGGCGTGTGCTGCGCACTCCGCGATCACCGGGCAGCGGTGGCACAGGGCCTTGGCCGCGTTCTGGCGGTTCTCGCGAGCAGCGCCGCGCTCACCCTCGGGGTGGAAGAAGATGTTCGGATCCTCGCCACGGCAGACGCCGTCCATCTGCCAGTCCCAGATATCAGCGTTGGGGCCGGGGAGCCGTGATACGTCTGCCATGTTGTCCTCCAGGGTCGATCCTGCGGTTTTTGTGAGGCGTGCCGTTCCAGTGATCACAATCTACAAAACGCTTCATAAGTTGGTCAAGTACTTTGACTTGAATAATGTGTGAACTAGGCCACTCCCCAAGATGCGTAAAGGGGAAGACCCCAGGAGAATGCGCCAATGAGCGCTGAATTCCTGGCTGAGCCGGGCCTGACCGTTGCTGCGGTCGCCCGCCGCCTGGGCATCGCGCCAGCCACCCTGCGCACCTGGGACCGCCGCTACGGCCTAGGGCCGTCCGAGCACTCGGCCGGCTCCCATCGCCGCTACTCCCAGGCCGATGTGGCCCGCCTGGAGCACATGCGCCGCCTCGTGGTCAGTGGCGTCGCCCCCGGAGATGCCGCCGCTGCCTGCCTCACCTTGACCGAGGTTGAGCCCAGCACGCCCCCGACCAGCGGTGGTGCCGTCATACCAATGCCGGGCGCCTCGGCAGCAGCACGAGGCCTGGCCCGCGCAGCACGCGCCCTTGATGGCGAATCCTGCGTGCGCATCATCCGCGAGTCGCTCGACTCCATTGGCGTGGTCATGACCTGGGAAACCCTTCTGGCGCCGGTGCTCATCGGCATCGGCGATGCCTGGGAGGCCAATGGCGCCGGCGTCGATGTCGAGCACATCCTCAGCGACTCCATCGAATTCAGCCTGTCGACGCGTGCCCGCGAAGTGGTCGCCCCGCGCGAGATCACCGGGGTGCTGCTGGCCAGCACTGACCGTGACGATCACACCCTTGCCCTGTGGGCAGTAGCCGCAGGACTGGCCGAGCGCGGTATCGGCGCCCGCATGCTCGGTCGCCGGGTTCCCTTTGACGCTATTGGTGACGCGATGAAGCGCACCGGCCCGGCGGTCGTCTTCCTGTGGTCGCAGATTCCGGGGTCAGCGCAGTCAGCTGACGTTGAGCAACTGCCCGATATGCGCCCGGCGCCGATCGTCATGCTCGGCGGACAAGGCTGGGTGGGGGAGGCGCCTGCTGGCGTGGAGCGCATGGGCAGTCTGGCTGAAACGGTCAGCCGAATTGCCCAAGTCGTGGGGCGATAGCCTTAGGGCATCACCTCTATCTGCATCGGAGTCGCATGGATCCCCGCCAAGGCCTGCCGGAGAAGTTCGCCTACCTGGGGCTGACCTACGACGACGTGCTGCTGCTTCCGGGCGAATCCGATGTCGTGCCCAGTGAGGTCGACACCACGTCACGGGTCACCCGCAATATCTCCGTGAAGATGCCGCTCGTCTCGAGCGCAATGGATACCGTCACCGAGGCTCGCATGGCCATCGCGATGGCGCGTCAGGGTGGCGTCGGTGTACTGCATCGCAACCTGCCGATCGAGGATCAGGCGGCGCAGGTCGATCTCGTCAAGCGCTCCGAGGCCGGCATGGTGAACAACCCCGTGACCTGCCTTCCCAATGACACCCTGGGCGACGTCGATCGCCTCTGCGGTCGCTACCGAATCTCCGGAGTTCCGGTCATCGACACTGACGGCAAGCTCGTCGGCATCGTCACCAATCGCGATATGCGATTCGAGGACGACATGAGCGTGCCGGTCTCGAAGGTCATGACCCCGATGCCGCTCGTCACGGCGCAGGTGGGCATTGCCCCTGACGACGCACTCGCGATTCTCGCGCAGAAGAAGGTCGAGAAGCTTCCGCTGGTTGATGCTGACGGGCGCCTGCGCGGCCTGTTCACCGTCAAGGATTTCGTCAAGAGCGACAAGTACCCGCACGCCACAAAGGACGCCGACGGTCGCCTCGTGGTCGGCGCAGCCGTAGGCGTCGGTGAGGATTCCGAGCGCCGTGCGCACGCACTCATCGAAGCCGGCGTCGACTTCCTGATCGTCGATACCGCACATGGTCACTCGCGCGCTGTCATCGAGATGGTGCGCCTGCTGAAGAAGTCGACCAGCATCGACATCGTTGGCGGCAACGTGGCCACTCGCGCCGCAGCGCAGGCACTCGTCGATGCAGGTGCCGACGGCATCAAGGTCGGCGTCGGCCCGGGCTCGATCTGCACCACGCGCATCGTCGCCGGTGTTGGCGTTCCGCAGGTTTCCGCAATCTACGAAGCATCACTCGCTGCCCGCCCGGCAGGTGTTCCGGTCATCGGCGACGGTGGCCTCCAGTACTCGGGCGATATCGCCAAGGCACTTGTTGCCGGCGCTGACACCGTCATGCTCGGCTCGCTGCTCGCCGGCTGCGAGGAAGCCCCCGGTGATGTCGTGTTCGTCAACGGCAAGCAGTTCAAGTCGTACCGCGGCATGGGCTCACTCGGTGCCATGCAGTCGCGCGGCCAGGCTCGCTCATACAGCAAGGATCGCTACTTCCAAGATGACGTTCTCAGCGACGACAAGCTCGTGCCCGAGGGCATCGAGGGCGTCGTGGCGTACCGCGGCCCGCTGAACAACGTTGCGCATCAACTCGTCGGTGGCCTTCGAGCATCGATGGGCTACTCCGGTGCCGCCACCATCCCCGAGCTTCACGAGAAGGGCGCATTCGTGCGCATCACCGCCGCCGGTCTTCGCGAGAGTCACCCGCACGACGTGCAGATGACCATCGAGGCCCCCAACTACTCCAGCCGATAGGACCCCATGTCTGACATCCTGATTGGCGGGGCGAAGCGTGCCCGCCGCGCGTACTCCTTCGATGAGATCGCGATCGCTCCGAGCCGCCGTACGCGTGATCAGTCCGAGGTCTCGACCGCCTGGAACATCGACGCATACCGCTTCGAGCTTCCGTTCATCGCTGCACCGATGGACTCCGTTGTCAGCCCGGCGAGCGCTCAGGTGCTCGCTTCGCAGGGCACGCTTCCGACCCTGAACGCCGAGGGTCTCTGGGCGCGCTACGAGGATCCCACCGCTCTGCTCGCCGAGATTGCCTCGCTCGACCCGGCAAAGGTCACTCCGCGCATGCAGGAGATCTACTCCGCGCCGGTCAATGCCGAACTCGTTGCCCAGCGCATCGCTGAGATCAAGGCCAGCGGCATCACACTTGCGGTCGGCATGAGCCCGCAGGCGACCGCTGAGCTCGCGCCGCGTGCTGCTGCGGCAGGTGCTGATCTCATCGTCATTCGCGGCACCACGGTCTCCGCCGAGCACGTGTCGGCATCCGACAACCCGCTGAACCTCAAGAAGTACATCTACGAGCTCGACGTTCCCGTCATCGTCGGCGGCTGCGCCACGTACCAGGCTGCACTTCACCTGATGCGCACCGGAGCCGCAGGTGTTCTCGTCGGCTTCGGCGGCGGCTCCTCGCACACCACCGCCGATGTTCTCGGCGTGCGCGTGCCGATGGCCTCGGCAATCGCCGATGTCGCAGCTGCTCGCCGCGATTACCTCGACGAGTCCGGTGGCCGCTACGTGCACGTGATCGCTGACGGCTCCACCGGTCGCAGCGGTGACATCGTCAAGGCCTTCGCCTGCGGCGCAGATGCGGCAATGGTTGGCTCGGTTCTCGCTCGCGCCACCGATGCACCCGGCGGCGGCACCCATTGGGGCGCCGAGGCGTGGCATTCCGAACTTCCGCGTGGTGATCGCAATGTGATGAAGCAGTCGGGCACCTTTGCCGAGATCCTGCATGGCCCCTCGCGCACGGCTGACGGGACGATGAACATCGCTGGCGCCCTGCGCAAGGCCATGTCGACTACTGGCTACAGCGATCTCAAGGAATTCCAGCGCGTCGAGATGGTCATCACCGCATGATCGACGGCGGACTTCGCCAACGACTGCTCTCGCGAGCGTCGGTCGGCGCGAGTCCGTCCACCCTTGATGTTCTAGACCCGTTCACGGGCCAGGTGTCGTACGAACTGCCTCTCTCGGTCGAGTCTGATGTTGACGCAGCATTCGACTCTGCTCGTCGCGCTCAGGTGTCATGGTCACGCACGTCAGTGCAGGAACGATCGCGAATCATCCTGCGCTTTCATGATCTTGTCCTCGCCCGTCGAGTCGAGATCCTCGATCTGCTGCAATCCGAGACGGGCAAGTGCCGTCGCGATGCCCTCGAAGAGGTTCTCGACGTTGCGCTGGTGGCGCGTCACTACGCGCGTGATGCGGCTCGGCTGCTTCGCCCGCGCGGTAAGCGAGGCGTATTTCCCGGCCTGGTGAAGGTGCGCGAACTGCACCAGCCCAAGGGTGTTGTGGGCATCATCGCTCCGTGGAACTACCCGCTGACGCTTGTCTCCGGTGACACCATCCCGGCATTGCTCGCGGGCAACACCGTGGTGATCAAGCCCGACACCAAGACGTCACTGACCGCATTGTGGATTCTCGACCTGCTGATCGAGGCTGGGCTGCCGGAGTCAGTAGTGCGCATCGTGCTCGGTGACGGACCTGGCGTTGGCGGAATGCTCATCGATCGCGCTGACTACGTGATGTTCACCGGGTCGACAGCAACCGGGCGTCTCGTGGCGCAGAAATGCGGCGCACGACTCATCGACTGCTCTCTCGAGCTGGGTGGCAAGAACGCCATGATCGTGCGCGCCGATGCTGACATCACTCGCTCGGCCGAGATCGCCGAGCGCGCGTGCTTCGCCAACGCGGGCCAGCTGTGCGTGTCGATCGAGCGCATCTATGTCGATGCGAGCATCGTCGACGAGTTCACCGCGGCGCTCGTCGCGCGGGTGAACGCCATCATCATGAAGCCCGGGCTCGAGTGGGGTGTGCAGATGGGCACCCTCGTCTCTGTCGATCAGCGCGATCGAGTGCTTGCGCACATCGCCGATGCGGTGGCCAAGGGTGCGAGTGTTCTGGCCGGCGGCACGGCTCGGCCCGACCTCGGCCCGTACTACGTCGAGCCCACTGTGCTGACCGGCGTGACCTCTGACATGGCCTGCTTCGGCGCCGAGACCTTCGGCCCGGTTATCGCGATCACCCCGGTCTCCGGTGACGAGGAAGCCATCGCGCTCGCGAATGCCACCGAGTACGGACTCAACGCCTCCGTTCTTTCACGCGATACGCGAGAGGCGGCACGCATCGCTGCGCGACTTCGTGCAGGCACGGTCAACATCAACGAGGGCTTCGCTGCCACGTGGGGGAGTACTCGCGCCCCGATGGGTGGCATGGGTGCCAGCGGCAGCGGTCGACGCCATGGCGATGAGGGCCTGCTCAAGTACACCGAGTCGCAGACCATTGCCACGGCGCGGCTCATCGGATTCGGTGCGCCGTTCGGCCTGAGCGACGAGCAGTGGGGCGAGACCATGATCACCGCGATGGGTGTCATGAAGCGGCTCGGGCTGAAATGACCCCGCTAGGGTGCCTCTGATGTCGACGACCACTCCCGCCGGTTCGCCGAGCGACCTGCGCACCTACCTCGGGTGGGCAATCGCCTCGGCGGTTCTGTGCTTCCTGCCCACGGGCTTGGTCGCGGTCTACTTCGCCTGGAAAAGCCAGCAGGCTCTCGACTCCGGGGATCGCGAGATGGCTGCGGGCCTGGCCCGAAGGGCCCGCCGATGGTTCATCGGCACGGTGATCATCGGTGGCCTGCTCGAGCTCGTGCTGCTGTCAGTGCTCATGGTGCTGGGGGCATTCGGCGGCTGAGTAGGCTTGTGCGGTGACTGATGCGCAGACCGTTCTCGTCGTTGATTTCGGGGCGCAGTACGCCCAGCTGATCGCCCGCCGCGTGCGCGAGGCACGCGTCTACTCCGAGATCGTTCCGCACACCATCACCGCTGCCGAGGTCGCCGCGAAGAATCCTGCTGCCGTCGTACTCTCCGGCGGGCCGTCCAGTGTCTACGAAGATGGCGCACCCTCCCTTGACCCGGCGATCCTTGATCTCGGCATCCCCGTCTTCGGCATTTGCTACGGATTCCAGGCGATGGCCAACGCGCTTGGTGGCACGGTCACTAAGACCGGCCTGCGCGAGTTCGGCGGCACTGAGCTCACGGTCGCAGAGCCCGGCGCATTGTTTGCCGGTCTGCCTGCATCGCAGAACGTGTGGATGTCGCATGGTGACTGCGTCTCCGTTGCGCCTTCCGGCTTCACCGTCTTGGCCACATCGGCCGGTGCGCCTGTCGCGGCGTTCGAGAATGCCGAGCGTCGAATGGCCGGCGTGCAGTACCACCCCGAGGTCAAGCACAGCGACCACGGGCAAGACGTTCTCGTGCACTTCCTCTACGACATCGCCGGTATCTCGCCCACCTGGACCATGACCAATGTCATCGACGAGCAGGTCGCGCGTATCAAGGCGCAGGTCGGCAGCGGCTTGGTGATCTGCGGTCTCTCCGGTGGCGTCGACTCGGCTGTTGCTGCTGCGCTGGTGCAACGTGCCGTCGGCGATCAGCTCACCTGCGTATTCGTCGACCACGGATTGCTGCGCAAGGGCGAAGCCGAGCAGGTCGAGCGCGACTTCGTGGCGGCAACCGGCGTGAAGCTCGTCGTTGTCGATGCGCAGGAGCGCTTCCTCACGGCACTGGCCGGTGTCAGCGATCCCGAGACCAAGCGCAAGATCATTGGCCGCGAGTTCATTCGCGTGTTCGAAGATGCGACATCGCAGGTGATCGCCGATGCAGGTGCTCACGGGCAGACCGTCGATTTCCTGGTGCAAGGCACCTTGTACCCCGATGTCGTGGAATCCGGTGGCGGTTCGGGAACCGCGAATATCAAGAGTCACCACAATGTCGGTGGCCTTCCAGAAGACATGAAGTTCGCGCTCGTCGAGCCGCTGCGTGCGCTGTTCAAGGACGAAGTCCGACAGGTGGGCCTGGATCTCGGGCTTCCCGAGGAGATCGTCTGGAGGCAGCCGTTCCCGGGGCCAGGTCTCGCCATTCGCATCGTCGGCGCCATCGATGCCGATCGTCTGTCGATCCTGCGCGAGGCCGACGCCATTGCACGTGAGGAGCTCACGGCCGCTGGTCTCGATCGCGAGGTGTGGCAGTTCCCGGTGGTACTGCTTGCCGATGTGCGCTCGGTGGGCGTGCAGGGTGACGGCCGTACCTATGGTCACCCGGTGGTGCTGCGCCCGGTCTCGAGTGAGGACGCCATGACGGCCGACTGGTCGCGACTGCCTTATGACCTTCTTGCACGCATCTCGACACGCATCACTAACGAGGTTCCCGAGGTCAATCGCGTTACCTTGGACATCACGAGCAAGCCGCCCGGCACTATCGAGTGGGAGTAGCCACGATGAGCTTTCTGTACAACGTCTTCCTGATCCTGCATTTCGTTGGCCTCGCGGCCATCCTCGGCGGATTTGCCGCTCAGATGAAGTCGCCCGACAAGCACGTCACGAAGATCATGTACCACGGCACCTTGCTGCAGATCGTGACCGGAGCGTTGATGGTCTTGTTCGCTCAGACCGGCTGGGTTGACGAAGAGCTCAATCAGAGCGTCATCGGTATCAAGTCACTGATTCTCATTGCGATTCTCGTGATTGCTGTGTGGTCGCGCAAGAAGCCTGCACCTCAGGTGAAGGCGTGGGCCGCGGTAGGCATCCTGACCTTCGTCAACATCTGCATCGCCGTGCTGGCGGGAGTTGTCGTCAACTAGAAGTGCACTCGCACTACTTGTTCACGACCATGAACGCCTCGGCCAAGCGGCCTTCGGCGAATCCGGCTTCCTGAGCCTGCATCGTCATCCACATGTGCACGCGCTCGCGCACGTCGAAGTCGGGCGGCAGCTGGCTTGCATGCGCATTGATCGCTTCGAGCTTTGACTCGAACTCATCGGTGATATCGACGTAGGTATTCGGTGTCGGTGAGGCCATGACCCAGATCTCGTTGACCTTCCAGGCTTCGAGTCCTTCGTCGTTCAGCAGGCTCGCATGCGCGAAGGGATTCTCGGCGTCGGGGTAGATCGCCTGGATCGCTGCCTCGCCGGCGGCCAGGTGATCCGGGTGCGACGCCTGCAGTCGCTTCCAGTTGCGGTCGGGGGACTGGATCAACATCCGTGCCGGCTTCACCTGGCGGATCACTCGGCAGATATCTCGGCGCAGTTCATGGGTGACGGCGAGCTCGCCGTCGCGGTAGCCCAGGAAGCGCACGTCGTGCACACCGATTGCCGCGCCGGCGGCAGTTTGCTCCTCGCGGCGGATCCGGGGGATTTCCGAGCGGGGGACGTTCGGGTCGAATCCGCCCGCATCGCCGTCGGTGATGATGCAGTAGGTGACCCGATACCCCTCTTGGACCCACTGGGCGACAGTGCCGGCAGCCCCGAAATCGACGTCATCGGGGTGGGCAGTGACCACCAGGGCGGTGGGGCTCGGCGTGTCGTTCATGGGGAGATTTCCTCACGAGAGGGCAGTTTCCTGCGGGAATCGGGTGGTTAGGAGCCTAGCGTGATGAATTACACCGGTGAGGTTCTTGTCCCCAGTCGTAACATCCGTCACTTCCGTGACAGAGTATGAGGGTGCTTCCCCGCCACCGTGGGCAGAACTCTGCCCATCTTCCTCGCCTCCGTGCGCGCCTGTCGCGTCGCCCGGCGTTGGTCGGTGCCCTCGTGGTCGCATTCATCGCCGGCACCTTGGCGCTGGCTCCCGGGGCCACGGCAGGGAACTCCGGAAACTGGTCGCCGAGTAAGTGGACGGGCGTGCTGGCCGGCGCCCCGGTTCCTGGCGAAGGACTACCCCCGGCAGCGGTTCCGGCCTTGGCTGCGGCCCAGCCACAAGGCGCCTACGACACTCCACCGGAATACGAAGGCCAACTCGTCTGCGATCCGACATCCAAGCCGGGAACGCAGAAACTCGCTGACCTCATCAAGGCTGCTTACGGCCAGGATCAGACGGTATGGATCCCTCGTGCCTGTGACATTGGCGGCCAAAGCGAGCACAAGGAAGGTCGCGCCCTCGACTGGATGACCTCCGTGCGCGACGCGCAGCAGCGCGCCAATGCCGAGTCGTTCCTCAACTGGCTGCTCGGTCCGGATCAGTACGGGGTGCCTTACGGAAACGCGATGCGCCTCGGAGTCATGTACATCGGCTGGAACGATCGCATCTGGCGCGGCTATGACGTCGGCCGTGGCTGGACGGAACTCAAGGGCTGCTTCTCCAAGAGTGAATCAGGCAACGACACCACCTGCCATCGCAATCACATTCACATCTCACTGACCTGGGACGGCGCGAGCGGTCGCTCGTCCTTCTGGTCCGGTGTGCCATTCGATGGCCCCTTCTGCGCGCGGCATTCCTCTGGTGCCACCACCCCCGACGTTTCAGCGAAGGGCGATCTCATTGCCGTCACGCCATTCGTGGCTCTAGATACGCGCAGTGCGATCGGCGTACAGAAGCGCTGCCGCCTGCAGCAGGATCGCTGGTCAGGCGATAGCCATCGACTCTTCCCGAAGGTGCTCGGCCAAGGTGGCGTTCCGGCCGATGGTGTGGGCGCAGTCTCTGTTCACATCACGGCACTTGCCTCCAATGCCAGTGCCGATGTGCGCGTGTGGGCGCCTGGCCAGAACTCCAGCAACGTAGCTCTCAAGGTGCCGATGAACGGCGACGCCCAGGCAGACGTCATCGTTCCTGTCGCCAATGACGGCACCATCGCCCTGGCGACAAGCCTCGGCGCCACTGATCTTGTCGTCGAGGTACGCGGCTATTACAAGGCCGGCCCAGGTGACGGCTCGAATAAGCCGGTACTTACGGGCTCCGGCAGCTCTCCGGCAGCTCCGCCGGCCGTGACTGATCCGGCACCTGGTGCCACGCAGTCTGAGCCGACAGCTGGCCAGGAGTCCTTCAACGCGATCGGGTCGGACGTCGCATACGACTCGGTGGCCTCGGGAGGTCCGTTGCAGCCTGGGGAGGCACGCACGGTCGATCTCGCGGGGCTTCCGCCGGAAGCGACGTCCGCCCTGGTCGTATTGACCACGCGAAACTCGACCGTAAAGGGTTCGCTCCTGATGAGTCGTTCGGGCAAGACGACCAACGTCGCCTCTGGCCCGGTGGCAAAGTTCAACTTCCCGAAGGAGCGAGTGAAGTCGTCGGTGATGCTCGTGCCCGTCGGCTCGGGCAAGCTCACCTTCACTACGTCGAAGGAGAGCGCGGTCGACGTGAAGGTGGAATTGCTGGGCTACTCCGCTGCCACGATCCCGCCGAAGGCAGTGGGTATCGCTCCGCGCCAGATTCTTCAGGGCAAGTTCGATGCTGGTGAGTCTCAGAACCTCAAGGTCGCGGGAAGCAACGGACTACCAGGCAAGAAGAAGCTTCGTGCCGTCCTGCTCAAGGTCACCACCAAGAAGGGCACTGTCGACGGCAAGGTCGTCGCCTACCCGGCCAACGGCACAGCGCCGAGTACCCGTTCGGCGCCAATCGTGCCCAACATCGTGCGCTCGGAGATCGTGCTGGCTCAGACGAACGCCGATGGCGAGATCACGATCTCGGCTTCCGCCGCGGCAAAGGTCATCGTCGACGTGATCGGGTACGTGCGCTAGCTCGACACAGCCCACCCCGGAGTTACTGATTCAGGCACACTCGCTGCCTCCCGGCGGTCAAATGTGCGCCTCAAGGAACACTCGGCAGGTGCCGGAAGTTCTGTGGGGCAATGATGGCCCCATGGTCGGTGGAGGCAGAAGCGTGCTGGTCGTCGAAGACGACAACCTGACCCTCGCCCTGCTCGCTGAAACCCTGACTCAGTCCGGGTTCGTGGTGGGCACAGCATCCAGTGCGAGTGCCGCCCACAAGATGTGGTCCAAGATGGACCCCGATGCTGTCGTACTCGACGTAGACCTCGGTCTCGGGCTCAACGGGTTCGACTTAGCAGACGCCTTTCGGGCCAAGGCGCCCTACGTGGCGATCCTCTTCCTTTCGAATTTGCCGGATGCACGCTTCGCGGGTCGCAATCCGGCCGCTCTGCCGGAAGAAGTGGGCTACGTACGCAAGGACCAACTGTCGGATTCACGAGCGCTCGTCACAGCGCTCGATGCGGTTCTTCGAGGAGCTGCTCGCGACATCCCTCGACACGACCGAGATCCGAAGCGCCCCCTTGCGACACTCTCACGCACGCAAGTTGAAGTACTGCGAATGGTTGCATTAGGGATGTCGAACCAGAAGATTGCGGCGGAACGCGGAACGTCCGTCAGGGCAGTGCAAAGCGTGATTACCCGAACAATGTCGCTTATAGGCGCTGAAAGTTCTGATGACGACAATGCACGAGTTTTCGCGGCGAGAGAGTTCATTCGTGCAGCCGGACTCCCGATTTCCTGACTGGAATGAGAGTCTCCGGTGAACGCCTGAAGGTGCTGTTAGGAAGTAGAAGTGCACTCTCCTGGCCGGTCATCATCGGTCTTGTCATCACGGGGCTTCTGCTGAGCTTTACTTATCTACGGCTAATTCCGGATCAACCACGAATCGTGATCTTGGTGGCGGCCGCAGGTGCCGCAGGAACATCTGTCGCTGTTCTCGTGGTCGCCCAATCGCTCGGCAATCGTGAGGGCTGGGTTCGCCCGCATCCCACGATTGTCTTAGTCGGTATAGCGCTGGCGAGTCTGGTGCGCTCCATTGTGACTTCAGTACTCGTGAATTGGCTGAGTGCAGGGTCACAACTCGAATCGAATCCAGCTGCGCGCACGATCGCCTCGCTCCTAGTCACTGTGACACTCGGTCTGTTCATGGCCGCCTCCGCGACATTGGCCCGCGAACGCGCAGAGGCAAACCTCGCTCTACTCATTGAGCAAGCCAGACTGAGACTGCTGGCCGAAAATGCGGATGAGGAGCTCATTCGTGCCGGGGTGGACCTCAGGAACAGAGCTCGAGCATTGCTGGAGCCAACTATTGAGGACATCCGCGATCTCATCTCGGGGGAGATCTCCGAGTCAGCGGCTTTAGAGGTTTCTGAGCGCATCAATGCCGCTGTCAATGATGTCGTACGGCCGGCATCGCGTGAATTGGCTCGGTCCCCGTTGATCGTTCGAGATGAGTTATCGATTCATGAATCGACTCCCTTGAGACTTCTCAAGGATCGGATGGATATCACCCAAGCGATCAGGCCGTGGTGGTGGCTTGTGCTTTCCTGGGGTGTGCTGATTCCTGGGCCGCTCCTCCTCGGTGCTCAGTTCCCGCTGGTCGTGCAATGGATGGCCATCAGCGTCTTGGCAGTTCCTCTGTTCTTCGCGGTGAGGGCAATCTGGCCGCGCGAGTGGCGAAATCTGCCGATCCCGCTCGGCCTAGGAATACTTTTGGTGCTTTATACACTGACCAATATCGGATTCCGCTACTTGACGTCGCATGTGCTGCCGGTCATCGCCGGTTCCGAGAGCTGGGCGAGTGTCGGCTTTACGGGCTCGATCATCCAAATCTCATTAGGAATGCTGGTGTCCATCCTGGCAACGCTTGATGTTTACGGTCGGCACACGCGAGCTATCTTGATTGACACGAACCTTCAGTTGGAAGAACTGATCGCCCGGATCAAACGCGAGACGTGGCTCCTGCATCGTTCAGTGTCGTTGGCGGTCCATGGCACGGTGCAGTCCGCCCTGATCTCTACAGCAATGCGACTTTCGGCCACGGACCGCACACCGGAGACCGTTGCAGATGCCAGGCGAAGGCTCGAGGACGCACTTATCGCTATCTCCACGGAACAAAGTGAGGGCATTTCGCTCAGGTTCGCCCTCGAGGATCTGCAGAATCTATGGAATCCGCTTGTAGAGGTAACTTTCGAGATCAATCCAGAGGCCGACCAACGCTTGTCGGAAGACTTCGGCCTGCGAAGGTGCGTGATCGAGATTTGCCTTGAGGCAGCGAGTAACGCGATTCGCCATGGTCATGCGCGGGTCATCAGCCTACGGGTCGAGTCGTTCAGTGACCTGGTTCAGGTCACTGCCGTTGACGATGGTGAGGGAATCTCCCAAACGGCTCAAGCTGGGCTAGGTTCCCAAATGCTCAACGACACGTGCCTGCGATGGAACATCGAGACGCCCGCCGCAGGAGGCACCCAACTCACGGCGGTACTGGCCTGAGTGCACAGATGTTCGTATTTGTGAACATCAACCCCTGATGGCTGCCTGCAAACTTCGCGCCCGTGCACATTTGATCCGAAGCGGATTTGCCGCAACTTAGCGTGCACGCATGACTA
>CALFIA010000217.1 GCA_937876275.1 uncultured Actinomycetes bacterium
TGCCGGGTGCTTGAAGCCGGCCTCGTTTCCGGTGGGGAGTCCGAGATCCAGATCGATCACATCACCCGAGGTCAGCATCGAGCCACGCAGTTTCGTCGATCGTCAACGGTGCGGCCAAGGCGGCGCCGATGCTCGCCTGCTGAAGCCGCCGGATGGCCAGGCGAACGGTGTCGCCGACGTTCAACTGGAGCTCACCGGCCAGAGCCTTGATGGCCTGGTGGGTCGAGGTATCGATCCGAATGCTGGTTGATGGCATGCAATCAAGTATACATATTTGCATGCCATCAACCAAGGCATTCACAGCCTGAGGCATCAGGCAGGAACCTCGGTGGCGATCTTCGCCGTGGTCTTCACCCACTGGGTGCCGTCATCGGTGTAGCCGGCTGGCGCGGCATCCTTCTTCTTCCACTCGGTGCCCGTGTCGGTGAAGCCGCTCGGGGTCGTGTCTTTCACGGTGTTGTAGCGAGTCTCGGCGTGAGTGCCGCCCGCGATGGAGCAGAGATCACCCGCGGCGTTGGGGCTGCCACCCCAGGGGCAGAGAGTTCCTTGGCTGCGCGCGGTGTCAGCGGCGTAGACGATTGGTGGATCCTGCACGATCACGGTGTAGGGCTCCTGGTGATACGTGTACGCGAGAGTCGAATAGGTGTACGCCAGCGTGGTCATGCAGATGCCGTTGATGTCGGTGAATCCACTCGGACACACATAGATCGTTCTGGTGCGTGGCGGCGCCGGTGTGGCGGGTGCAGCGGCAGGTTGAGGTGCAGGCTGCGGAGCTACTGCTGACTGCGGTGCTGCGATCTGCGTAGTCGAGGGTGCTGTGGCGGAGGTGCTTTGTGCGGATGTGACTGCGGTCGTGATCGCTGCAGTGGTTGCCGTTGTTACGTTCGAGGAGCTCGCTGACGTCACGGCCTTCAGCTGGTCGGCAACCGAGAGACCGCGCAGCTGCTTGAGCGTTGCTGTCATGAGCAGACGGCTGGTGGGGCCGGTGAAAGTACCGACCTGCGGGGTAACCGAGAAGGTGTAGCGCGCGTTCTCGTCGAGGCCTGCGAAGGAGACAACAGGGCCGGTGGTGGCCTTGAGCATGCGTGCGGCTGTCGGGCGCTTGACCGGCGTGGCCATGACCGTGAATCTCGTGCGCGAACGCGGTGATGCCCAGGTGAGCACGGCAGTGCCGGGCTTCGGGCTGAGAGTCAGCGCAAGTGATCTCACTGAGACGCTCGCGATGTTGATGCGCGAGTCGCTTCGCATCTGCTGGGTTGCGGCGTTTGCGCTTTGCGCAGTTGCAGTGACAGCGAGCGCGGCCAACGTCGTGCCGGTGAGTGCCGTGGCGATGGTGAGTCTCGCGGCGCTGGTGAGCGAGTTGAGCATGTCGATCCTCCCGAGTTCGTTTCGAGGAGGTTCGGCTGCTCAGGGGGATTCAGGAATGCGACATTTGGCCAGTTGGGGATAACGCGTGATGGATGTGACGAGAGTGAAGTTGCGTCCGTAATGAGCAGCTCATGGGTGGCAGCTGTGGATTACTGATTGATCTAGCGCGGGTGTTGAACTACTCGGCCTTGGCAACAGCCGCATCGACGAGCTCGGCCACGACGATCGAGTCACGCGCCGGCAGTAGCCAGTCATCGCCGCCGCGAATACGGCCGCTCATTGCCTCGAACATCAGCCGATAGGCATCGGTGACCTCGAAGCTCTCGATCTCGTCATTGATCTTCACTCGTGCGACCTCGCGCCAAGAGCAGAAGCCCTCGTTGTCGAGTGAGCTGATCTCGCCGTGCTCGAAGATGATGCCCAGGCTCTCGGTGGCCGGCTGCTCGAAGGAAGCGGTTATCTCGGCACTCATGCTCGCGCCCCAGGTGAGCGTGATGTCGGTAGTGAGGTCGGCACCGTGCTCGTTGAGATGACGCTTCGACGAGGTGATCTGCAGAGCGCCGGGGTCGGGCACGCAGGCGACGAGAGTGTGAAGCGGGTAGACGCCGATGTCGAGCAGGGCACCGCCGCCGTACTCGGGGAAGAAGCGGTAATTGCCGGGCGGGGCAGCGTCGGCGGTCTCCCAGGTGAAGCGGCCGTTGAAGCCGGTCATCGCACCGAGTTCACCGCTGTGAGCGAGGTCGACGATGCGCTGCATGCGCGGATGCCAACGACTCCAGACAGCCTCGACAAGCAGGAGTCCCTTGGTCTCGGCCGCGGCGTAGGCGGTGCGAGTGTCGGCAGCGCTCATCGTCATCGGCTTTTCGCAGAGCACGTGCTTTCCTGCATCGAATGCGGCAAGCATCCACTGAAGATGCACGTCATTGGCGAGGGCGATGTAGACCGCCTCTACGTCAGGGTCGTCAATGACGTCCTGATAACTCGCATAGGCGCGCTTGGGATTCACGGCTGCGGCCCGGCTAGCGTCGCGGGCACCCACTGCTGTGAGTTCGGCGTTATGCGCCTCATGCACGGCATCAGCCGTACGTGTTGTCACTAGCCAGCCTGCACCGAGAAAGCCCCATCGCACCGGATCCATGAGCACAGTGTGGTGCAACTCTTGAGTCTCTGGAGCGGCTTGATCGAACGTGCACGACTATTTTGAAGAATCTGGATGCTTTCCCTGTCCCAACCTTGGCCTCGGGTAAGTTGAAAGAAATTTGGCGAAAGAGGAATTCAGATGGCAACCAAAGCTACGTACGATTCTGCCCTCAGGGCTCGCCTCCGGGAGTTACTCGCTAACCCTGACTCTTTCACGCCCAGCTACCGCGATCGGTACCAGTTCATGGCGGAGCACTGCGATGGGCTTACTGCCCATTCCACATACGCGATGACGCAAATTCTGGGGCGGGATGCTTCTCGCGGATTCACAGAGGTACCTGAGGTTCCTAAACTGAGTTTCCCTCAAGCCCACGTTCCTGACCTCAGTTACCAGATGGGTTGGCACTTCATCGTCGGAAGTGCCCGTGCCAAAGACGGAACCGTCTACGGCGTGCAATTCATGCCATTCTCGGCATCGATTCTGCCGACGGAACTCAGGGCGAGCCTTGGGCTCTCTGAGATTGAAAATCAGGTAATGGAAGTGCATCTTGCCATCAGTCGGCAGGGGGACCGTCATTATCGAGGTGCTCCGAATGTGGTCTCCGGTCTCGACGGTGACATTGAGGTGCGCTCTGTGCCATTTCTGTACCGCGCCGGTGACACGGTGATGGAATCGTCGGATCCTGATGGTCAACTAATCCCTCTCCATATCAAGGGTAAGTCTTGGGATCGAAGTGGCGCAGAGCCACTCGAACTCGGAGTGGATTTCACCTTTACCTCAGCCAAGATGCCTTTCCTTCAGGGGAACGCGGGAGCAGCGCCGAGCCTCGCGGGGCTTGGCACTCTCTATTACTCGATCCCGCAGATGACGTTAGGTGGATCCAGCAACACCCTGCGAATCGGCGATGAGCTCATCGAGATTGAGTCCGGCGAGTTCTGGATGGATCATCAGTGGGGCACCGGTCTGATCACCTGCAATATTTTCGCCGGCAATCCGCGATCGGCAGCGGTCCGGGCTGCAGCGCTCCTGGCGCCTCCGACCCCAGGCGGTTGGGATTGGTTCATGGCGATGTTCGAAGGTGATCACCAGCTCACTCTCGCCACGCTGCATGGTGCTGACGACCCCGACCATTACGACCAGACTGGAGACTCTCCGCCCTCCGAAATGAACATTCCAGTATTCGGTGCGCGTATTGATTCGGCGGGAACGCGACATACCGTTCGAGGAAACCTGGTGATCGACCAGTGGGTGCGTGCTGAGCGATCGCCGGACCCATCCTTGTATCCGATAACAGGAATTTGGTACCCGGATCGATGGCGCTTCACTCTCGAAGGCGATGTGCCGGAAGTGATGCGCACCTTCACGATGACACCGATCGTGCGCGGTGGTCAGGCTGGTTTCTTCGCACCCGGAGTTCAGTACTCGGAAGGTGCCGTCACTTTGAGTGGTCCGTCGGGGATGGTAGGCCATGGCTTTGCCGAATCTGTCGGCTACCACCTCTCGTTCAACTCGGCTGTGATGGCCATTGCTGGACTTCCAGTCACGCCTGAGACTGTTGCCTTGTTTGGTCGGGCGAAGCCGGGGTTGATGCTGAGGCTTCGAGCACTTCTCTTCCTCTTGCGTCCCAGTACACGTCGCGAGCTGGATCGTTGGAAGTCTGCACTCACTCTGCAGTGACGAATTCGGGCTAGGGGTGATCGATAGTTCAAAGTCGGACCGCAGCCAATTTCGGTCTCATCCTGCAACTACTCGGGTAATGTGATGACACCCATCTCGGTCTGTGTGCCCTGATGAACAGCCGCCAAAGAAATTTTCAGTTCAAGGAGCCGACAATGGAAAGTCAAGCACTGTCACGTCGAGGAATGCTCCTGGGAATGGCAGGGTTGGTTGGTGCCGTCGGTGCCGGTACTTTGTTGAAATATCCCGCGATCGCCAACGCTGCGAGCGACAAGGACGGTACGCCGGTCACTTCTGAAGAAGCTCTGGCGTACCTCAGGGCGGGAAATCGTCGCTGGAGAAACGGTGACATCCAACAGCGCGACTACACGCCCAGCGGCAAATCGCTGGTGAACGGTCAGTGGCCAATCGCGGGCATAGTGTCGTGCGCCGATTCTCGCGTGAACCCCGAGAATGTCTTCGACATCGCACGAGGCAACCTGTTCAACGTGCGCAATGCTGGCAACGTAGCCGGCGACATCACGATCGGATCCCTCGAATACGCCGTAGCGGTTCTCGGAATCCCGCTGATTGTCGTACTCGGGCACACCTCGTGTGGTGCAGTGAAGGCCACTCAAGAGTCGGTCTCGACCGGAAAGATGCCCGGTGGTGACATCGATGCCATCGTCAATGCCATTGCGCCCGCGATTCGCGCGCTCCCCGCGAAGCACACGCTGACTCAGGCGATCAGTGCCAATGCGCAACAGACCACGCGGGAACTCATTTCGGGCAGTGAAATCATCGACTCTGCTGTGCGGGCGAAGAAGCTTCTCATTCGCGAGGGTGTTTACGACATCGCGACGAAGCGGGTAACGCTCCTCCCGGTGTAGCCGGGGTTCCGTCAAACCGCTGCGCTCGATAGCAGCGACCATGATCTAGCCAGTCTCGAATCTCGGTGATTAGCGGCTTCAGGTCATGGAAAGGCCGCGGCAACGAGCATGTGCTCGGTTCACTTGCCGCGGCCCTTGCGGGTGTCGTGCTGGCTATGCGGGCAGCTGCACCACGGGAGCTGCGTCGTCATCATCGTGATGGGCTCCACCGGAGCACGAAGGCTTCGGCGACTCGCGGCGGGCCTCAGCTGGCTTGGCCTCGCGCGATGCCTCAGTGCGAGCACTGGAGCGAGACTCCTGCTTGCCGCTCTTCGGCGCTGCCTGAGCGGATGTGGCCAGTGCTAGTGGAGCAATGAGCGCAGTGGCGGCGATGACGCCGACCAATGCGCGCGTGGAAACCTTCATGGACCCTCCCCGAGTCATGCCGCACGATGCGGCAGGGGTGAGACGTCGGGCTTGATTGGTTCGGTTCCGCCTCGTGGCGTGAATTCGCCATGAATCAACAGGGTCATCAAGTGCTCGTGGCCCAGAGGAGGCGCGAACCACTTTCAGGCTTGACCCCTCACGTCGTCAGCGCGCGCCAGGCCTCGATTGACCATGAAGGCGACTTCGTCGTTCATGTGAATTGGCCGCAGCACCAACTTCGGGTGCGAGTCCTGCCACACCCTGAAGACCTCATCGACGAATCCCTGGCCGACCGATTGCACGCCGGAGAAGTCGAGGGTGATCTCCTCGAAGGACTCCATGCCGGTGAGCAGTCGTTTGGCCTCGCTGCGACTCACGAATTCGACGTCGATCTCGAAGAGGCGGATGACGGGGCTGGTACGCACGAATTGGTGGTCCCGCGTGAAGCGTGCGAAGACCTCTGCGATTGTCGTGGACGACCTTCGATCGATGCTGAAAGAT
>CALFIA010000218.1 GCA_937876275.1 uncultured Actinomycetes bacterium
TGGATTGGGGGTAAAGGCCAAGATCCGAGTGGGGGGACGCCACCTCGAGACGAGTCGAGCCGACATGCCCGTCTCAGTGAAGGCAATCAGGTGAGTGGCTCCGGCATCGACCGCTACCTGCACAGCCGCGCGGGTCAGCGAACGGGCCGTCGAGCCAAAGCGTGAATCGTGAAGAGGCGGAAGCTGATCGAGAGCTTCGTGTTCAATGTGCTCGATGATTCGAGCCATGGTCTCGATCACGTGGGCGGGATGCTCGCCGACGCTGGTCTCACCCGACAGCATGAGGGCATCCGCGCCATCGAGTACAGCATTCGCGACGTCGCTGGCCTCGGCTCGAGTAGGACGATTAGCCGTGATCATCGAGTCGAGCATCTGGGTGGCGACAATGACGGGCTTGCCCGCTTCGCGGCACATCTGAATGGCGCGCTTTTGCACGAGCGGCACCATCTCCAGGGGTAGCTCGACGCCGAGATCACCACGAGCGACCATGACGCCGTCAAAGGCCGCCACGATTTCCTCGAGATTGTCTACTGCCTGGGGCTTCTCGACCTTCGCGAGAACCGGAAGTCGGACGCCCTCCTCGGCCATGATCGCGTGCACGTCATCGATATCGGCGGCATTTCGCACGAATGACAGCGCGATCATGTCGGCACCGATGCGCAGGGCCCAGCGCAGATCCTCTCGATCCTTGTCGCTAAGTGCCGGAACGCTCATGGCGGCACCGGGCAGATTGAAGCCCTTGTTGTCAGAGACTCGCCCGCCTTCGACCACGGTGGTCACCACCCTGGGACCGTCGACTCGAACGACCTCAAGGGCGACTCGCCCATCGTCGACCAGGACCTTGTCGCCGGGCTTCACGTCTGCCGGGAGGTCCTTATAGGTGGTGGAGACCATCTGGGCGTCGCCGGGGACATCCTCCGTCGTGACGATGAACTCGGCGCCGTTCTCCAGGAGCACAGGGCCGCTCGCGAACTTGCCCAGGCGAATCTTCGGCCCTTGGAGATCGACAAGGATCCCGACACCGCGACCCGAGGCATCCGAGGCCTCGCGCACCATCCGGTAGGTCTCGGCGTGCACCTCATGACTGCCGTGCGACAGGTTCAGCCGAGCCACATCCATGCCCGCATCAATGAGCGACCGGAGGGTTTCAGGGGTGTTCGTGGCCGGGCCCATGGTGGCAACGATCTTCGCGCAGCGCATGATCGAGAGCCTATCGTGTGAGCGAGTAAACGGTTACACCAATAACTGGCGAGCCGTGGACTTGATGGGCGAGGGCAGGTTCGTCGCCCCCATCAGGTAGGCATCCACGGTCGAGGCTGCCGAGCGTCCCTCGGCGATTGCCCAGACAATCAGCGACTGGCCGCGTCCTGCGTCGCCGGCCACGAAGACACCATCGACAGACGTGCGGTAATCGGGAGTGCGTTCGAGATTGCCTCGGCTATCGAGGGTGAGTCCAAGCTGATCAGCCAGCGTTGCTGCCTCAGGGCCGACGAAGCCCATGCTCAGGAAGACGAAATCCGCGGGAAGTACCCGCTCGGTGCCCTCGATCGCTCGGAAGCCACCCTCGTGCGGCTCAACCTCCACCAACCGTAGCCCGGTCACGTTTCCGGAGTCATCGCCAACGAACTCAGTCGTGGAAACGGCGTACACCCGCTCGCCACCCTCTTCATGGGCACTGGAGACGCGGTATGTCATGGGATACGTCGGCCAGGGCTGGCTTGAGGGGCGTTCGGTCGAAGGCATGGGCATGATCTCGATTTGGGTGACAGACGCGGCGCCCTGACGATGCGAAGTGCCGAGGCAGTCCGCGCCGGTATCGCCGCCGCCGATGATCACGACATGCTTGCCGGTGACCGTGATCGGGGATTCCGGCATATCACCCTCTTGAACCCGGTTCGCCAGCGGGAGGAACTCCATCGCTTGGTAGATGCCCTTGAGATCACGTCCGGGAACAGGGAGATCACGCCAGGCAGTTGCTCCGATCGCGACAACGATGGCGTCATAGCGGCGACGAAGATCATCACCGGTGATATCAACACCAACCTCGATGCCCGGGCGGAATTTGACTCCCTCGGCTTCCATCTGCGCAATTCGACGATCGATGTGGCGCTTCTCCATCTTGAATTCCGGGATCCCGTAACGCAGCAGCCCGCCAATGCGGTCTGCACGTTCGTAGACGGCCACCGTGTGACCCGCGCGCGAGAGCTGCTGTGCTGCGGCTAAGCCGGCAGGGCCGGAACCGATGACTGCAACTGTCTTGCCCGAGAGTCGCTCGGGCTGCTGGGGAGTGACCCAGCCGGAATCCCACGCTCGATCGATAATCGATACCTCGACCTGCTTGATCGTCACCGGATCAGCATTGATGCCGAGCACGCACGCCGTCTCGCATGGTGCCGGGCAGAGCCTGCCGGTGAATTCGGGGAAGTTATTCGTGGCATGCAGGCGCTCAGAGGCGGCTTGCCAATCGGCATGCCACACCAAGTCGTTCCACTCGGGGATGAGATTTCCGAGCGGGCAACCGTTGTGACAGAACGGGATTCCGCAGTCCATGCAACGGCCGGCCTGCTTCTCCAACTTCTCGCCGGGGAACTCGTTGTAGACCTCCCGCCAGTCCTGCAGACGCACGTCAACGGGTCGACG
>CALFIA010000219.1 GCA_937876275.1 uncultured Actinomycetes bacterium
CTGCTTGCACGCCGAAGAACAGGCCAGAGACCCACGCGATACTCCCCCACATCGCGAAGGCTGCTGCCAGGCCGAGCATCGCGATGAATCCGGGGATCACGAAGAGGCAGCCCGCGATGACCCCGCCAAGCGTGCCATGCATGAGCCAGCCGATGTAGGTCGCCAATTGCTGTGCCTCGGGTCCAGGCAAGATCATGCAGAAGTTCAACGCATGCAGGAAGCGACGCTCGCTTACCCAGTGACGTCGCTCGACTACCTCGCGATGCATGACCGCGATCTGGCCGGCCGGGCCACCGAAGCTGTTTACCCCGATATAGGCCCAGACTCTCGTGGCCTCCCGAAGCGTGATGCCGTGCCGCGGGGTCACGCCTGGCGCCATGGCCAGATGCTAGCGGCTACTGCGCCGGGTAGAACTTGTCGCGAGCGCGATCGCTCAGGACTTCCTTGCCCGAGTCGATGATGATGACGGCGCCGTTCATGAAGGCCGACTCATCGGAAGCCATGAACAAGGCAGCATTGGCCAGATCGCGAGGCATCGGAGCCTTGCCGCCCGCGTATTTGGAGCCCAGACGCACTGCCGCAGCCTCGAGGTTGTCCTTGTCGCCGGTGACGACGCCTGCCGTGAGAGAGGAGACCGTGGCGCCGGGGACGAGCACATTCGCACGAATGCCCAGGGGCGCGAGCTCGACGGCCACGCTCTTGGTCAGGCCGACCACGGCGTGCTTGGCGGTGGTGTAGACATGCGGCCCGAGGCCACCGTTGATGCCGGCGGTGCTGGCCGTGTTGATGATGACGCCCGAGCGCTGCTTCTTGAAGACTCCTGCAGCGAGCTTGGTGCCGAGGAAGACGCTAGTGACCAGGATCGACATGGTGCGCTCGTAGTCGGCGAGCGGGGTGGTGTCGATGTGGCCGATGACGCCGACGACTCCGGCGTTATTGACCATGATGTCGAGGCCGCCGAACTCCAGGATCGCCGCCTCGATCGCGGTAGCGATGTCGGATTCGCTCGTGACATCGGTGCGCACGAAGATGGCATTCGGTGCCAGTTCAGCGGCGAGCTTCTCGCCCGCCTCCACGTCGATGTCCGCGATGATGCACCGGGCACCCTCCTCGACATACAGGCGCACGATCCCTTCGCCGATACCGCGAGCACCGCCGGTCACGACCGCCGACTTGCCAGCGAGGCGACCCATCAGTGACCGTCGCTGAGAACGAGGCGCTGAATCATGTTGAGGCTGGCCTCATCGCGATTCTCGGCACCTGCGGCGATGATCTCGCGGGTCTGCATGCGCCAGCCGTGGCGATCGCGCTTCCAGGTGTCGATGTAGCGACCGTGGAGTGTCCACTCCTCGTTATCAAAGTTGCGGTGCCAGGCAGTGATCAGGCTCTCGGCTGTCGCGTAATCGGTGTCCTGGAACTCGATCGAGATATTCGTGACCGCATGTGAGGTCTGCTTGTAGCGAGTGAACGCCTTCTTCAGCGCAGCAAGGAGGTTCTCGCGCCCTTCGATCCAGTCGGTACCGCTGTAGCGCACGCGACAATCCTCATGGAAGAGATCTGCCTGAGTGACCGCATCCGCCATATCGGCGGCCTTGCAGTACTTGTACATGAGCTGCTCGATGTCGAATCGATCTCCGATTCGGAGCCCCTCTACGCGGGCCATGGACATGTCGTTCTCCTTCTGAGTGGAACTACTGAAGCTTGGCGACGACGGCGGTGATGCCGTCAGCGATGCTCTGGGCGACTGCCTGAGGGGTCATGCCGGCATGGGCCGAGTTGATGACCTCGATGGAGAAGGTGGCATCTGGTCGATGCGCATCACGTGCCTGAAGCAGGCCGATGAGATCGAACTCGCCTGCGTTCGGCACGCGACGGTTGTCGAGGCAGTCCTGCAGCAGGTCGTCGTTCTCGGCAATAACCGTGCCATCGTTGAACTGCACGGTGGTGATGTGCTTCCAGGCAGGCTCGAGATCGGCGACGGTCAAACCGTTGCGATACAGGTGCCAGACATCCATGCAGATGCTCAGGTTTGGTCGACCCGCAAGCTCGCAGATCTCGGCGGCGATCGCCGGCGTCTTCATGTTCGTGAACGGCAGCGGCTCGAGAACGACCTCGACACCCCATTGCGCGAAGCGATCGGCCACGCGACCGGCGCGTGCGGCTGCCTCCTCCAACGTGCCCTCGTAGGGGCCGGTGGCCTGCAGGCGCTGCGGGCGATAGTGCTCAGCAATGATCGCCGCGGTTTCTTCGCGGGGGTCAGGCTCGGCGAGCATGAGGCGTACGGCCTCCATCTCGCCGACGATCAAGCCGTGCTTGTCGAGAAGTGCATCGAGCTCGGCGAGTGAGTGATCCTTCAGCCATACGCCCATGTGACGAAGGTTGATGCCGATCTCACGAAAGCCGGCAGCCTTGGCCACGGCGAATCGCGTGTCGTAATCGATGTCGCCGAGGCAGTTGTAGGAGAAGGTGAAGTTTGCCGGAGTCAGCTGCGCACTGTTACTTGGCAGCGTCACGCTTCTGGCCTTCCACGATCAGATCATTCACCTGGTTGTGGAAGAAGGGAATCTTGCCCTCGCGGTCGTTGTAGACGTTCTCCTTGTAATACATCGAGCGAGAGGTCTCTGCGATGTCGCTCCAGGTCCAGACGTCTTCGCCCACGACGATCTTCAGATGCTCCCAGTGGCGTTCAGTGCGCTCCAGGTAATCGGCATCATCGGACTTGTACCACAGTTCCCAGGTCTCGAACCGAGTCTTGTTATGCGAGATCGGGATCGGGCGGAACAGCTGCAGGTGCTCAGGATTGTTGTTGAACACGCTCGACGGGAAGATCGTGTAGTGGCAGATGGCCACTGACTGGTGATCAGGGTTCTCCTGCAGCTTGGGCAGTGCACCCTTGAGCGGCACGACCATCATCGCGTGGTGATCGAACTCGAAGATGCGCATCTCGCGGCCGTCCTTGACGTCTTGCGGCGGGATGTGATGGAGAGCCGGTGCGTGATAGAACTCGTTGAAGGCATCGATGATGACCTTCCAGTTCACGTCGACGTCCCAGGTGACAACTTCCTTCAGGTACATGTTCTCCATCTGGTACGCGCCCAGATCGGTGAGGATGTCTTCTCCGAGCCACTCCAGCAGCGGCGGTGCGACACCCGGGCCATCGAGAACTGCCCAGACCCAGCCACCCCACTCATCGACCTCGACCGTCGGCGCCTTCAGGCCCTCGAGCTTCTCCTGATCGAAGTCCTCCTTGTCGGGAACGCCAATCACCTTGCCGTCGAAGTCGTAGACCCAGTCATGGAAGGGGCAGGTGAAGCGGCGAGCGCCACAGCCCGCGTTGCGCACGATGCGCGAACCGCGGTGCTGGCAGATGTTGTGGAAGCCGGCGACTGTGCCGTCCTTGCGACGAGTGAAGACGACGGTTTCTCCCTGGCCCTGCCACACGTAGTGATCGCCGGTGTTGGGGATCTGCTCCGAACGGAACATGATCTGCCAGTTCGGGTTCAGCACATACTTGCGCTCGAGATCGAAGCGCTCGGGATCGGTGTACCAGGCGGCCGGTACGACACCGGGCTTGAAGGGCGTGTTCGGGATGTCGGGGCCAAAGCGCAGAGTGTGGTCACCACGGGTGGGAACGAAGACCATGACATGCCTTTCACAGGGGGCTAGAACGACCTGAATCTATCAGTTGTCTAGACAACTTACAAGGAGAATTTGGGTTTCCGGGAGGGGCGCCCTGGCCGGACTAGATGTCCAGAACGAGACGACTGCCCTTGCAGCGCGAGACACACGGCATCATGTAAATGCCTTCTTCCTTGTCCTCATCGCTGAGCAGCGAATCGCGGTGGACGATCTCGCCCTCGAGCACCTTGGTCTCGCAGGTACCGCACACGCCCTCGGCGCAGCTGGTGACGATTCGCTCATTGTTCTTCAGCAGCACCTCGGCGATGCTTGTGCCGACCGGCACCTGGTACTCGTTGCCGGAGCTATTCACCACGACAGTGAACTCGTGGTCTCCCCCATCACCATCGGTATCGATGACCTTGGCGGCGAAGCGCTCCACGTGCGGCGCGGGGCGGACGGCCTCTTTGCAGGCGTTCTCGAGTGCCGAGAGAAGTGGCTCCGGGCCACAGCAGTAGATCGCGGTGTCGGGCCCTGCTTCCTCGATCAACTGGGTGAGCGGGAGCAGGCCCTTCTCATCCTGCGGCCACGGGATGACGCCGTAGTCGGCCATCTTCTCGACGAAGGCCATGGACTCCAGGGAGCGACCGCCATAGTAGAAGGTCCAGTCAGCACCGTTATCGCTGGCACGACGAAGCATGGGCATCAGAGGCGTGACGCCAATGCCGCCGGCGATGAAGAGGTACTTCTTGGCAGTGATGAACGGGAAGTGGTTGCGCGGGCCGCGCACCCGCACCGTGTCACCGACCTGCAGGTTCTCGTGGATGTACTTCGAGCCACCTCGACCGGCTTGCTCCTTCAGCACCGCGATGCGCCACGTGGGCTCATCGAGGCGGCTGCACAGTGAGTACTGGCGGATCATGTCGCCATCGAGTTCCACGTCAATGTGAGCACCCGGCTCCCATTCGGGAAGCGCTGCGCCTGTCGGGTCTGCGAAGCGGAAGCTGACGACCTCGGGGGCTTCGTCAATACGCTCGATAACCGTGACCTCGCGGAATTCCTCGAGGACGTCGTCCAGGGTGATGGATGCCATGACTAAAGGGTAGTCGCCCCATCGACGGAGACGACCGTGACGGTGCCTGCAGAACCATCGACCGTGACCTCCATGCCATCGACGAGCGAGGTGGTGCCCACAGTGACCGAAAGAACGCTCGGGATGCCGAGCTCACGACTGACGACAACAGCGTGCGAGTTCAGCGCACCGACATCGACCACCACAGCGCCGGCGATCAAGAACAGGGGAGTCCAGGCCGCATCAGTGAACGGCGCGACGAGCACATCGCCCGGCTCGAGCTTGGCCATGTCGGAAGGATCATTGAGCACGCACACCTTGCCGGTGTATCGACCGGCGCCGCCACCGATACCTGCAAGCACGCCGCCGACTTCGAGCGGCGTCATGCGAGTTGCTGCACGACGCTTCCACTGCGATAGCGGGAGCGGATCAGAGGCGATGATGAACGGCGGCTCGATTTCGAACAGCTGCGCGTACTCGCCCAGGCGAATGGCGATGGTGTCCTTGAACGAAGCCGGATCCTGGACGTACAGATCAAGCTCGTCATTCATCAGCATCATGACGTCTTCGGGGTTGGCATAAAGCCCGGCCGCAACACCGCGAGCTCCGAGTTCGCGAATGGCCACGCGCACCTCGTTGATCGTCGCGCACGACGTCGCCTTGGTCATCTCGCGCGAAGGGACGCTGATCTTTGCCGAGGCGAAGGCCATCTCGAAGGTGCCGAGAGCCTCATCGTTACCGGCGAGCAGTTCTCGCATCGTGTCAGCGGCCGCTTCGCGACGGGCAGCAAGCACCTCGTGACGTGCCTGCGGAGAATCGGCATCAGAGGCCTTGCGCACGCCGTTGATGAGTCGTAGCGGCTGCAGCGGGTCGGTCTCCCACGAACGCGAGTAGATATCCCACTCATTCGGGCCGCGGTAGCCGAACTCCAGCAGGTAGTCGTGGAAGGACTTCGCGAAAGCCCTTTCGGCATCTGTCGACGGATTCGTGACGGCAGCGAGCACGACTTCAGGGCCTTGATCGAACAGCGCAGTGATCTCCGCGGAGGCATTTGCCTCACGCGAGAGATGCCACAGGCCAGTGGACGGCGCAGCCGACGGCACTTCGCCCAGGCCGGAGATCAATTCGAGCTGAAGTTCCGGGCGACCAACAGATGCGCACAGACCGGCAAGCATTGACGGGCCGAGTGTGGAACCCAGGCTCGAGAAGTCGTGCTGGTAGAACGCGTTGTCGAGTTCGGGGATGAAGGAACGCGCACGTGCGACCAGCTCTGCATCGCTGAGCTTCGTGAGATCCGGGCGCTCAGCACGGAAGCGACTCGTGCGCGCGCGGTCTTCCTCGAATACCGGGAATGAGGTTGCGCCGAGGATCCCGCCGATCGTGCCCATGGCCTTCTCGGTGAGATCGGGGCGGATGTCGCCGTCTTTCGCGATGTAGGGCGGAGTGTCGGGGTGTGAGCCGAGCAGTTCCGCATCGAACTTCTCGAGATCAGCACCGAGCCGCAGGCCGAGCAGTCGCATGTGCGAGAGGTTCAGGTAGAAGTAGCCGCCGAAGACACCCACCACCGGCCACTTCGGGCCACTCATCTCATCGGCGGCGTAAATACCGAAATCGACGAAACCCCTGAACCAGCCGGGGAGCAGGCCTTCCTCGAATACCAGCGACCACCCGAGCGGGCTTGCCGGATCAGCGAGCACTTCACCTGCGTTGGCGCGGGTGTAGTAAGGCAGCCGCTCATCGCGCTGCCAGTCGACGATCCAGGAGTCGATCATGAGATGTCCTTCTCTTCGCTATTCGGGTGACGCCGGTGATTCTCGGTCTCTTCGTGCGACTGCACCGCTCGCAGAGTACGCGGGCGGTGCAGTCGGCGAAGCAGGTGCTGCTTAGAACGGTGCGGAGCCGCCGTCGACGTTGTAGGTCGCGCCGGTCATGCCATTGCCGAGCGGGCCGGCGAGCAGCACAGCCATGCCGGCTACCTGCTCAACGGTCTGGAGCTCCTTGGTGAGGCAGTCATTGGCGAAGTCCTCGAGGAAGGCCTCGTAGGTGATGCCCGAAGCGGCGGCCACCTGAGCGCCGGCGTCCTTCATCAGCTCGGTCTCGACAGGGCCGGGGCAGATCGCATTGCAGGTAACGCCCGTGGTGCCGTACTCGACCGCCGTGGCCTTCGTGAGACCGATCATGGCGTGCTTGCCGGCGATGTAGTGGCTGACGGCGACCTTCGAGGCGATCTTGCCCTCGATGGACGCGATGTTGATGATGCGGCCGTATCCGGCGGGAACCATGTACTTCAGTGCGCGGCGGGTGCCCCAGAACGCGGTGCTGGCGTTCCACTCGAGTCCCTTGAGCCAAGCCTCGTCGCTGAGGTCGCCCACGAGCGC
>CALFIA010000220.1 GCA_937876275.1 uncultured Actinomycetes bacterium
TATGGCGGTTTGATCTATTCATCTAGACTGAAACAAACAGCCTGCTTGGAAGTGCTCAGTGGCATTGTCCAGCACTATCGTGAGCAAGGTGTGGCGCATTTAACTTATAAGTCCATTCCAACCATCTTCCATCGCTCCGCCGGACAAGAAGATTTATATGCCATTTGGCGACTGGGTGGGCAACTTACCCGTCGAGATGTTTCAACGGTGGTGGATTTGCGTGCCGCCTATCGTTTTAGCAAAGGGCGCACATGGGCTGTCAACAAAGCGCTCAAAGCTGGTATTTGTGTGCGCCGTCAAACAGACCCTTCGTCGTTTCATTCATTGCTCGAGTGCGTATTGTCGCAACATGGCACATCGCCAGTGCACTCCGTGGCTGAGTTGGCGTTTCTCATGGGACTTTTCCCTCAGCAAATTCAGCTGTATGAGGCCGTTTTGAATGAACAACTCATGGCCGGTGCACTTGTTTTCGTGCTGGGGAGTCGCATCATCGAGCGTCGAGGCGTGAAGAACGCAAGCACCTCGCATGCTGCTCATCGCAAGAGTCCGGCGCCTGCATCTGATGCTGAGAGCAATCCGCTGTCGATCGTGCTGGGCAGTGCCCTCGACGGTATTCCTGAGTCGTTCGTACTCGGCCTCAGCGTGCTGACCGGCGGAGTCAGCCTCCCTCTCCTTCTCGGCATTTCACTGTCCAACGTGCCCGAGGGCATGGCCGCAGGCTCGGGTCTGCGTTCACGCGGATGGCCTGCGAAGAAAGTCATCGCGATGTGGATCGTCGTCGTGCTGATCTCGGCTGCGTCGGCAGCCTTCGGTCACGAGATCCTGGCCAACGACGACGGCACCTGGGCCGGCTTGGCTCAGACCTTTGCCGCTGGAGCACTTCTCGCCATGCTCGCCGACACGATGCTCCCTGAGTCGTACGCGGTTGAACGAACGTGGACCGGCGCGTTGGTGGTCGGCGGCTTCGCGGGCTCACTTCTCATTGCCGGCCTGGTGGCCTAGCCCATTCGCTAGATTGGTGTTCCCAGCCGAGCCTGACGTAGAGGACATTCGTGAGCGATCTGATCGACACCACGGAGATGTACCTGCGCACCATCTTCGAGCTAGAAGAAGAGGGCGTCACCCCGATGCGGGCTCGCATTGCTGAACGACTGAGCCAAAGCGGACCCACGGTGTCGCAAACCGTTGCCCGCATGGAACGTGATGGCCTAGTCGTCGTGACCGATGATCGCTCCCTTGCCCTGACCGAGGGTGGACGCGAGACCGCGATGCGCGTCATGCGCAAGCACCGTATCGCCGAGTGCATGCTTGTCGATCTGCTCCAGGTTGAATGGGAAGACGTCCACGCGGAGGCGTGCCGCTGGGAGCACGTCATGAGTACTGCGGTGGAACTCAAGATTCTCAATGCGCTGGGCAATCCGACTGTGTCGCCTTTCGGCAATCCGATCCCCGGTATAGAAGAACTCCTGCCCGGTCAGGCAGTGCACTCATCCGGACCATCCATGCCGCTTTCCGATGTCGCGACCGACGAGGTCGCACGCGTGATCGTGCGCCGCATCGCTGAGCCGATTCAGACTCATGGAGCCACGATGACTCGGCTGCGTCGAGTAGGTGCTGTGCCCGGGGCATCGGTGAAAGTGCACACCGCCGCAGGCGGAGTCATGATCGGCAGCGCGGGCGAGTACACAGAACTGTCACTTGATGATGCCCTCCACGTTCTCGTGCAACCTGGGGACTCTGCAGAGAACTGACACGGCATTGACCGCCTGCACGTCGAGGCGTACGCTTACCGCACAAAGATTCGCTATGCGAACACTTGTGTCGCACCTCGGGAGAGTCCATGTCCTTCTTCACGTCCATCGCCGACGCGCGCGAGAAGCTCGCGAAGACCGGCTACCTGGTCGACGAGGAGCTCGCGACTGTTGTCTACCTCGGTGATGCCCTGGGTAAGCCGATCATGCTCGAAGGACCGGCGGGCACCGGCAAGACCGAACTCGCCAAGGCCGTAGCCGAGGCTGCAGGCGCAACGTTGGTGCGCCTGCAGTGCTACGAGGGACTCGATGAGTCACGCGCGCTGTACGAATGGAATTACCGTAAGCAGCTTCTGCGGATTCAGTCCGCGCAAGGCGATGATGCCGAGGAATGGACCGAGCTTCACGACGACATCTTCAGCGAGGAGTTCCTTCTCTCGCGCCCGTTGCTCACTGCTATTCGACAGACAGGCCCGACCGTTCTTCTGGTTGACGAAACTGACAAGGCAGACGTTGAGGTCGAAGGTCTACTTCTCGAAGTACTCAGCGAATTCCAGGTGACGATTCCTGAACTTGGCACGATCTCTTCCACGCATATTCCGTTCGTCGTGCTGACCTCGAATGCGACGCGTGAGCTCTCCGAGGCGCTCAAGCGACGTTGCCTCTACGCGCACGTGGACTATCCAGACGCAATTCGCGAACGCGCCATTGTCATGTCCCGGGTTCCGGAGACCACAGAGGAGCTCGCGACCGAGCTGGTTCGCGCCGTGCGTGCCATGCGCACCATGGAACTGCGCAAGGCTCCGAGTGTCGCCGAGACCATTGACTGGGCGCGTGCGATGAATGTGCTTGGCGTCACCGAACTGACCGAAGAAGTCATGGAGCAGACCCTCGGTGTCGTGCTCAAGCATCAAAGCGATCGCAATCGGGTACGCGAGACCCTGCATATCGGAGGAAAGTGATGAGCGAGGTCTTTCTCGTCGGTGGAGTTCGGACTCCCGTGGGAAAGTACGGCGGCGCGCTTGCCGGCACGCGTGCTGACGATCTTGCTGCTCTTGTGGTTGGCGAGGTTGTTGCGCGAACGGGCATTCCGGCAGATCGCATCGATGACGTAATCCTGGGAGCAGCGAATCAGTCCGGTGACGACAACCGCAATGTCGCACGAATGGCAGTGCTGCTCGCCGGGCTCCCCACTGAGATCCCCGGTTACACCGTTAATCGTCTGTGTGCATCCGGCCTGCAGGCCATTGCCTCGGCATCGCAGGCGATCGGCTCAGGGCAGATGTCGATGATCGTGGCCGGGGGCGCAGAGTCCATGACACGTGCTCCTTGGGTGATGGCCAAGCCCGGAACCCCGTGGGCAAAGCCCGGCGAGGTCTCTGACACTGCATTGGGCTGGCGATTCGTGAACCCGAAGATGAAGGGCATCGATGGCGGTGATGCCACGTTGACCCTTGGTGAGTGCACTGAGAAACTCGCACGCTTGCATGGCATCACGCGAGAGGCGTCTGACGAATACGCGCTGCGCTCGCAGGCCCTTGCTTCGGCTCTGTGGGAACAGGGTCACTTTGGTGCCGAGATCGTTGCGGTCGAAACCAAGGCCGGCACCTTTGACCAGGACGAGACAGTTCGCGCGAGCACGACTTCCGAGTCATTGGCCAAGCTCAAGCCGGTGTTCACTGCAGATGGCGTGTCGACTGCAGGCAACTCCTCACCGTTGTCAGACGGCGCTTCCGCGATCGTGGTGGCCGGTGCCGATGCCGTTGCTGCGCACTCGCTCACGCCGCGCGCTCGCATTGTCGGTTTCGCTGTTGCAGGTGTCGAGCCAAGCTTGTTCGGCACTGGGCCGGTGCCGGCAATTCGCAAGGTGCTCGATCAAGCAGGTCTCACGATCGACCAGATCGATGCCGTCGACATCAATGAGGCATTCGCAGCCCAGGTACTGGCATGCGAGAAAGAGCTCGGCATTGATCGTGAACGGTTGAACCCCGCTGGCGGGGCTATCGCTCTCGGGCACCCGCTGGGTTCCAGTGGTTCGCGCATCGTCGTGTCGATGCTTGGCCACCTGGAGCGCACCGGTGGTCGGTACGGAATCGCATCGCTGTGTATTGGAGTCGGTCAAGGAGCAGCGCTCCTTATCGAGCGCGTGTAGTCGTTCAGACGATCTGCGTCACGGCGTCGATCAGCTGGCGAATCGTCGACACCTCGAAGAACTCCGTGCAGTGATTCGCGTACTCATCTGCGCATGAATCCAGGGTGTTCCACTCCTGGTGCTGTTCGGGGTTGAGCCAGTAGAGCCGCCGAGCACGATGCGAGAGCTCAGCAAGCTCGGGTGACGCCGAGTCTCGTCGATGCGAACGGGTATCACCGGCGATGATCATCGTGGTCTTGGCCGTGACTGAGTCGCCCCAGGTCTCCAGGAACGTGCGAAGTACGCGCTGATAGTCACTTCGTCCGTCTTTCACGATCAGGCCTCGCCCGCCGAGCAGCTGCCTCGGATCGAGAACCCCGGGCGAGTTCGCCAGAATGTCGGTGATCTCGACGATGCCGTCGATGAACACGAACGAGCGCACCCGGCGAAACTCCTGGTGCACGGCGTGCAGCAGCGTGAGCGTGAACGGTGCGAATTGCGCTGTCGAGCCGGACACGTCGCACAGCACGATCAGATCGGGCTTGGTAGGTCGCTTGCGTCGCAGCACAGGCTTCACCGGAACACCGCCGGTGCCCATCGATGCGCGAATCGTGCGGCGCATATCAAGCCCCTGGGTGCCGCGGCGCTTGCGATTGCCGAGGCGAGTGGCGAGCCGGCGTGCGAGCGGACGCATGGCCTGGCGCATGGCGACCAGCTCATCAGGCCCGGCCTGCAGGAGTGGTCGATCCTCAGGATCCTCGAGACTTTGCATCGAGAATTGCCCCTCGACTTCACGCAAGCGGCCCGTAACGAGATCCTCCATGCGAAGTTTCA
>CALFIA010000221.1 GCA_937876275.1 uncultured Actinomycetes bacterium
GCTCATCAGGTGCTCCTGTTCGTTCGGAAAGGCTCAGTCGGCGCGACTTCACCGCGAGCCTGAGCCAAGAGTGCCGTGATGGCATCCCAGATTCGCTGGCTTGCGATACGCAATGTATCGGCATCCAACGGGAGGTCGTACAGGTCGCTGAGGTCGACCGGCGAGCCAACCCTCATGACCATGGTCTTTCGCGGAAGCAGACGGAACTGCTTCACATAGGGCTTCATGACCTCCTGTGGGCCCCACTGAGCAACCGGAATGAGCGGCCGCTGAGTCGCCAGCGCGATACGCGCAGCACCTGTCTTGAGCGGCATGAGCCACAGTTCGGGATCCTTGGTCATCGTGCCCTCGGGGTACACCACGACGCACTCCCCGTTCTCTACCGCCGTGATGGCATCCCTGACGGCTTCCACAGCCTCCTTCGATTCGCGATACACGGGTATCTGACCCGCGCCTCGGACTATTCGTCCGATCACGGGGATGCGAAAGAGCGGCTCCTTGGCCAAGAATCGCGGCGGCCGATCGTTGTTCCACAGCAGATTCGACAAGGAAAGCGGATCGAACCACGAGAGGTGGTTCGCCGCGACGATAATTCCGCCGCCATCTTGGACGAGGTACTCCTCGCCCTCCCAATCGCGCTTGGTGAAGATCGTCAGGAAGGGCCAGAGCACGACCGCTGCCAGGCGAAACCAGAAGCCCAGGCGCCAGCGCCTGCGCGTATGACCTGGATTCGGCATGCGCCTACTCTTCCATGCCCGTTCGTGATCGCGACTGTCATGGGCTTGGATGGGGTGATGATGTCGTGGACAGCCGTGATACCGGTGAAGCGCCTGGAGACCGCGAAGTCACGACTCGGTCTTGCCGAGGATCCCCGACGCCCCGAACTCGCATTGGCATTCGCACTGGATGTCATTCACGCCTGCCTCGAGTCGGCGTCGGTGAGTTCGGTCATCGTCGTCACCGACGATCAGGAGGTCATCGGCGCGGTCAGTGAAGTCATCATCTGCCCTGAACCGCTCGATGGAGGCCTCAACGGCGCTATCCGTGCAGGCGCCGAGCTAGCCGAGGGGCCGACCGTGGTGCTGGCCGGCGACTTGCCCAGCCTGACATCGCAGGCGCTCGACTACATTCTCGCTGCGGCCGCCCAGCATTCGCGAAGCTTGCTGAGCGACACCCAGGGCTCAGGCACGGCCATGCTGCTCGCCACTGACGGCCGAGCGCTGAGTCCGCACTTCGGAGTGAAGTCTCGAGCCGCACATGTCGATGCAGGGTACGTCGATCTCGCACTCGATGAGCCAGCCGAAATCCGCACCCTGATCGCCGGCGCACGGCGAGACGTGGACACGCCCGCTGACCTCTGGGATGCCCGCCGAATCGGCGTCGGTTCGCACACCGCCGTAGTGCTGGGGCGTCAGACATGATGACGATGTTTCGCGGGTATCAGGGCGACACTGGCCTGGTCGTGGCTGAGGATGGCACGACGATTCAAGTACCAGGCGAACTCATCACTGCTGCCGGCTTTGCAGCACTTCGCCCCGGGCAACGCCTTGTTCTCGTACTGAACGAGCTGGGAGACCCCGAGAGCGTGCGAGTTCCATAACTCAACGAGGCGGCCACCCAATCGGGTGACCGCCTCGATGCGAGATGACTAGCGCTTGCGCGCGGGAGCCTTCTTGACGACCTTCTTCGCTGCCGCCTTCTTGGCGGGAGCCTTCTTCGCTACGGCCTTCTTGGCCGGGGCTGCCTTCTTCGCTGCTGCCTTCTTGGCCGGGGCTGCCTTCTTTGCTGCAGCAGGAGCTGCAACCTTCTTGGCGCCGGACACGACAGCCTTGAACTCCGCGCCCGGGCGGATCTTCGGAAGCTTG
>CALFIA010000222.1 GCA_937876275.1 uncultured Actinomycetes bacterium
CCTGAGCGATCGCGCTCGCGACAAGTTCTACCCGGCTGAGTAGCTGCGCCCTATCGCGGGATGGACTTCATCCCGCTAGGTTCGGCCCATGAGAACACGAGCAGTGTGGGCCGCTCCGTCATTGCTCGTGGCCGTTGTGGTGCTGGCCGGATGCTCGGGTTCATCAAGCTCGATGGGTGGGGCATCTGAGTCCTCGGCATCCTCGGCGACTGCGGTGCCTTCGGCGACGCAGAGCCAGATCTCCACCTTCGGCGAGCCCTCGGGGCTGTGGGATATTCCGCGTGATGTCCAGGTGGCCTATGTGAAGGCCATCTGCACGGCGCCGGGCTCGAAGTTCGGTTTCGGCGGCACGTTCAACGACGCGACGCAGAAGTGCCTGACCGCTAACGGCATGGAGTCCGATGTCGACTTCGGCATGCGAGGGCTGCTGGCCAACGATGCCGAGCAGATGCGGCAGTCAACCCAGTTCATGGTGACTCAAGCCGGCGTGCCGGTCGACGGATGCCCGACGGTCGAGGAGTACACCACCGTCGTGGATCTCACGATCACCAATGACTGCGTGATCGCCGCCATGAAGGCCACGATCACGTACCTAGGCAACTAGCTCGCGGAACGACCAACGGCCGAACTGCCGCTGAGGATCGCGCGCTCATTGGTCACGCGAGTCTTGAGCAGCGCCTCGCCGCGCTCGATGAAGTCGCGGTTCACGGTGTCCATCACGAGATCCATGGCGGTGGAGAAAGCGCGGCTCGCGTTCTCGTAGTCGCGAATGACGTCGGTCAGCACCAGCGAGTCGCCCATCTGAGCACCGGCGACGGCCGCGGCGACCTCGGCACTGCCCGTGGCCTTGGCCACGTCATCGGCAAAGGTGAGGTAGGTCGGGATCTCTGCCCGCATGACGGAGATCTCGCGCTCGCTGGCATTGGCGCAGTCGTTGAGCACGATCATCAGCATGTGCAGGCGAATCTGCTGGGCCGGGTCGGTGATGACGGGCATGATGTCGCGCGTCAATTCTTCGACGACATCCTCCAGAACGCGCGAGGTCGACGGGCGAGTGATCATGCGGAGACCTCCGAGTAGGGCAGTTCGAGTGAGTAGTCGAGGTACAGGTTGTTGAAGTGCGCGTAGGCGGTCATGAGGAAGGTGCCCATGATGCCGCGGTGCTGGCCTGCCGTGACGTCGGCAGTGCCGCGCACGATGTCGACCATGAGATGGCTGGTGCCGAGGAGGAGGAAGTACTTCGCGATGGCCGGGTTGATCTGCTCCTCGGTCATGCCGGTCAGGGCACGGTAGGAGGTGAGGAAGGCCTCCGGGTCAGGGTGGTAGAGATGCGGGGGCATCGGGATCTGCAGGTAGTAGCCGAGGTCCAGGCGCGGATCGCCGATGCGCGAGAACTCCCAGTCGATGATGTACGGGTCGGTGCCCTCGGAGAGCAGGAAATTGCCGGGCTGGAGATCACCATGCACGAGGGCCATCGGCACCTCGGGCGGGAGGTTCATCCGGATCTTCTTCAGCGTGTAGCGCAGCACCGGATCGCAGTTGTCGATCAGTTCGAGCATGCGCTCGTAATTCGCAATGACGTCGCGGATGTGCTCGATCCAGCTGCTCGGCCGCTCGATGCTCGAGTCAATCGACTCGAGTGGAGTGTTGTGCGCCGAGGCCATGATCGCGACGAAATCCTCGCGGGCCTTGTCGAGATCGGGCCCTGAGTCGAGGAACTTCTGCATCGAGCTGGAGTCGATGGCCTCGGAGACAATGGCCTTGCAGCCCATGTACTCGCCGGTGGCATCGAAGTAGCGCGGTGCGGGGATCCGGAAGTTCGGAAGATCCTTGACGGCCTGGAGCATGGCCCACTCGTCGGCGCGATCACTGCGGAAGACGCTGTCCTCCTCGGCCGGGTCGCCGCGCAGCACGAACCTCTCGGTGGTGCCGTCAGCCCACTGAACCTCGGCCATCACGGTGTCGCGGCTGTACCCGCCGGGAAGCGGCGACGCGCTGAGCACGGTCGCCCCGCGGTCGGGCTCCACGGCATCCAGGAAGGCCTGGAAGCGCTCGACGTTCATTCGTGCTCCTTCGTGCTCGGAGCCCTACGCCTCGTGCGGGCGGTAGCTCAGATCAGTGGTGTCGCGGGTGCCTCGGACGGTGTGGGGCCGAAGGTGAAGGTAATCATCGGCGATCGGCTCGGTCCGTGACCAGTCAACGGCCTCAGTTCGATGTGACATCCGCCACGAGCCGTTCACCTTGCGGTAACGGTCGATATACCGCCCGCAGATAAAGCGGTCGAAGCCCTCGGTGGCGTGCTTGTGATACGCCTGGAAGTAGACCTCGCCGGTGCCCTCGTCACCGTCGATCTGCAGGTTGATCTGGCCTAGGAAGTGCTGGGTATCGCTGTACGCCGACAGCGCCTTCATGGCCATCTGCGACATCTCGTCAGGGCCACCCGTGAACGAGCCGTAGTGGGTGGTCGCGTCGTCGGTGAACACCGAGCGCACGAGCGCCCCGTCTGCGCGATCGAGGCCTCGCATGTAGGTGGCTGACAGCTCGCGGAGTTCCTCGCGGTCGAGCAGCCACTGCAGACGGGCGGGATCAATCTCGGTCATGTCGTGCCTCTCGTGTGGGGAAACCGTGCCGGGGATCAGGGGGTGATGACGCATTCCATGTGGCCGAAGCCGGAGTCAGCGGGGTCGTCGAGATTCACGCACGTGGCGAACTGCTCTGCCCAGGCATCGGGGCGCTGCACGAACCAGCCGGCCGGGTCACCGACATTGATCGGGTGCGTGACATCCCAGACCTCGCCGTCGTGGAACTCCTCGCCGCGGTAGACGCCGCGACCGAGACCGTCGGCGAAGCCGTCGTGGTAACCACCACCTTGCAAGTACACCGGCCATCCGACTGGCGTGTTGAGAAAGCGGTCGACTGTGCCATTGGGGCGAGTGAGGGAGATCGTGGACTCCTTCAAGCGCGGGTAGCCGTCGATCCGCTCATGCGTGACATCTGCGTCGACATACGACCACCATTCCTGGGTCGTGTCATTCGGGATCACGATGGTCTCGAGCTGATTGAAAGAGCCGTCCGGTTGCTGGTGAAACTGCCAGAACATCACCCGATCGGGCATCTTGAACATTGTCCACTGGCGCATCGCGAAGCCGCGGCGCGGATCCTTGCCGATCTCCGGCGCGACACCTGCGTTCTTGCCACCCGTGCGGCCCATGCCCCATGAGTGATCGCGCACGCCCACCCACGACTTCGGCGAGACGTGCAGAGTGCGGTCACCGACAGTGATGGTGCCTGTGACATCAAGGCACTGGTCGTAGTTGTTGCGGGTGTAGACCTTGCGACCGCCCGAGTAGCGGATGATCTCGTCCTCGAGAA
>CALFIA010000223.1 GCA_937876275.1 uncultured Actinomycetes bacterium
TGAGGCCACTGCACTCGGAGTCGTGGCAGGCGTAGCACTAGTAGAGGCGTCCGGAGTCGCACTCGCCGATGAAGACGCTGATGCACTCGCGGAGGGACTTGCCGATGACGACGCTCCCCCGGAGGCGGAGTCAGAGGTCGGATTGCCGGCTGCGCCAATCGCGTAGATCGAATAACCCGTTGCGCCCGAGGATGTATCCCAGGTCAGCACGACGTTGCCGCCATCCATGGCGGCCTTGACCGCTGCTGGCGGCGCGGGGGCGCCAGTCACTGCAGGCTTCTGGTTCTCCTGCCAGCGAGCGAAAAGGAACGTTCCGATGAGAGCGAGAATTGCCAGGAGAATCATCATTCGCCCGAAGAATCCGAGACGAAGATGAAAGAGGGGCTTCTGGATGACGGTCGCGTGCTGGATGCTCGGCTTGACCTCGGTGATTTCCTCCGCGAGCAGCGTGTCGCGAAGCGGAGTCACCGTGCTCACGAGGTTTCCGGTGCGCGGCCGACCGAAGAACTTCAGATGGCTCTTGACGGTGACGTTCACCCACGTCGGCTCACCTGGCTTGAGAACGATGTCGCTCTTCTCGCACTTGACGCGCAGGCGACCATCGGGATCAATCACTGACAGGTTGAACTCAACGCTGGAATTTCCGTCATTCGTGATTTGCACATAGGTCTGCGCGCGCCGACGCATGTCTAGCGTTGAGCGCGCGAAGAGAGACTTGAACGTGTGATACGGCTCGACATCTACGGTGAATTCGGCAACGGTGCGCTCGGTCCACCGCACTTGCGAAGTCGCCTTGACTCCGACGACGTATCGGCCCGCCGTGAGAGTTGAGGTCTTCGGCGGACGCACCATGATGGTGACCGAACCTTCATCCCCCGGGAAGAGCGAAAGTTCGTTAGGCACCGACTGAACCCAGGCATTTGCTGGGCCGAGAATGGAGATGTTGTAGGTCTCGACGACCGAGCCCACGTTACGAACGTTGACTTTCACGCGAACCGTGTGGCCCGGCATCACCTGGGTATGGGTGTCACTGAGCCAGACGAGCGGGCGGCTGCCCACGGTGTCAGATATCTCGCGGCCAGCTACTTCGTCAACATCGGATGGATCAAAGCCCATCGCCGCGGCTTCGGCTTCAGCGGTGAGGGTGACAGTTTCGGGGGCCTTGACATCGGGGCGCTTGGGCGCGCGGGCAGAGCTTCGGGACCACCGATCAAACAGAGTCTCGGTGACCTGCTCGGGCTCCAACACTTCTAGCCTCCGACAACCAATCGGCAAAGTCTGCGTTCGGGAAGGACAATCGGCCGATCTTCCGCCACTCACGTTCGCAGGCCTCGAGCAAGAAGGTGCGGTCGACGACCGTTCCTGCCTCGGCTGCTAGGTATGCAGCGGTGACGACAGCGGCCCGGATGGCACCCCCCGCCATGGGAAGGGTCGCTAGTCGACGGACGTCATCTTGCCCCACTAACCCCATCTGTCCCGTTAGACACGCCAGCCACAGAGCTTCTCTATTTTGAGCATCTGGCTCCGGGAAATCGATCACCGAGTCGAGGCGGCGGAGGAAGGCGGTATCGAGATTCGCCCTCAGGTTCGTGGTCAAGATCGCCAAGCCGTCGAATGACTCCATGCGCTGGAGGAGATAGGCCACCTCAAGGTTCGCATATCGGTCACGAGCATCCGATACTTCGGAGCGCTTGCCGAAGAGTGCATCCGCCTCGTCGAAGAGCAGCACTCCATCGACGTCCTCTACCGAGGAGAACACTCGATCCAGGTTCTTCTCGGTCTCGCCGATGTATTTATCGACCACCGCAGCCAGGTCGACCCGGAAAAGGGGCACGCCCAGCTCGCCAGCGAGGGCCTCGGCCGCCATGGTTTTGCCGGTGCCCGAAGGGCCGGAGAAGAGTGCCGTGACGCCGCGACCTCGCCCGCCGCCTGGGCGCATGCCCCACTCGTCGAGAACGATGGCGCGATTTCGCACTCGATTACTGAGCTCTCGAAGATCGCGCGTGACGGTCTCGCTCGAGACGACATCGGACAACCGGAACTCCGGGTCAATCGGCTTCGAGAGTCCCCGGCCGGTGACCACGTGCGGTGCCAAGGGTTCACCTTCAGTCAGGTGTCGGCGAAGATCCTCGGGTTCTACGTGGCTTGCTGCATCGGCGGCAATTTCCATCCCGGCGGGAGCGCCCAGATATGTCCACCATTGACGACGCAGCTGAGCACCCGGGATCGGCAACGCGACTGCGCCTGTGTCCCACTTGCCGAGCTTTGCTCGCGTCTCGACCAGCGCGATGAACGGAACGTTGCGCGCAGAGAGATCAGCAAGGATCGCTTCTCTATCCATGCCGGGTGACGAGTGACGCAGATCCAGAACGATGATGCTGCCCCAGAGAGCAGCTTCGCGAACGCACGAATGAATCTGGGCCTTGCATTCCGCTGCATCGGCGCTGAGCAATCGGCCGTCGATCAGTACGGGTGGGATCGATTCTTCATCAGCCACGAGTCGACGCGCCTGATCACGAGCTGCAGACCCCGCACGCGATTGCAGCACGACCGGTAAGGATTCGATCAACGGAAGTGGGGGCAAAAGTTCTTCCGGCAGAACGGATTCTGCCAGTACGTCGAGTACGGGCGATGCGATTGCATCGAAACGATTATCGCCCAAGAGGAAGGAGACAACGCGCTCGGGAACATGCAGAACTCTGGTAAGCAGCGAGCGATTTCCCTGCTCGACTTCGATCATTCCAAGGGCGATCAACCGTGCGTCATTTCGGAGAAGTGCGCGCGCCTCGTGATCTGAGGGTTCGGCTCCGGCTAGTCGCAGTGCTGTGGCAACACTCGGACCGCGCGTATCGACTTCATTGTTCAAGACGATGTAGAAGTGCTCGAATCGAGGATCCAGATTGACCGCCAGTGCAACAACGAGGATGCCGAGCTCAATGTCGTTCAAACCAAGATTGCCGGCGAGAAGCTGAAGCCTGGTGGGCAGCACGTCGAACGGAATCGAGTCCGCAACGGCACCCTGCTTGCCGCGACGTGCATCACGCACGATGAGTGACGGCGGGAAGTAGTGACCGCGTTGACGATCCTCGACATCACCCGTCGCCCGACTTGCCTCGACGACATTGGCAACCCGCTCGGCAAGAGCATCAATCATGACGAGCATCTGCTCTTGCGCGGACGTCATCTCCTGATCAGTGCTCATGACGAGGGTTGGCCAGAGGCATCACCAGCGGGTGCGGGCGTGCCAGCGGCGGGAATGACGACTGGAGACCCATCGGGGCGCGTACGCGTGCGCATCCCGGCGTCGGGATCCGCAGGATTGCGGCCACGAACTTCGGAGGAAGCACCTGTCTCGGTATTGCCCACCTTGATCGCCGGCGGGGCGGTCTGCGGGGGACCAGCGGCAGCCGGAGTGCCGGTTGGCACTGGAATCGAGGCCACGATCGACAACGTGGGGCGGTAATCGCCTCCGATGGCCGTCATCAACTCGGTCACCATGCGCTCGGTGAAGGTCTTGCCGCCGATTCTGGTGGTGATCGAGAAGCCCGTGCCCACGATGCTCGCCAGCTGCCCCCCGATGTACGACGGGGGAACGATGTCCTGCTTCAACAAGGCAATGAGGGCAGAGCCCAGGAGTTGGTGATCGTCCTCAGGCGTAGCGGTCCAGGCGGTGAGGAGGTAGGTCACCGCATAGAAGCGCAGGGGCGCGACTCGGGCGGTGACCTGGCCATTGTCATTGACGAGCTCTCGCGGGTTGACCGTACGACGATCAAGATCCTCGCGAACATCGGCGAGGAAGAGATTGAGCACGGGGCCGGTACGACGAGATGCCCAGTCCTTCGTAGGCGGATCGAGTTCTACCTTGATCGATTGGCCGGGAAGGGTCTCTTCAGTGAGGTAACGCGATAGAGCGGAATCGAGATCAGCGAGCATCGGCGGCCTCGCGACCTTGCCGATGATTAATGACAGCGGCAGCGACAAGCGAGGCGATACCGAGCAGGAGAAGAACCGTGATGAAGCCCGGGATGGAGATGGAGGCTTCCTTGCCTCCAGAACCGTTCACCGAGAAGGTGAAGGAAATACTCTGCGCGCCGCTGCTGGTCGGGCTTGCCGGGCACTCTGTGATTCCGCATCGGTACAGCACCTGAATGACCGTCATCACGATGTAGGTGCAGAGCCAGATGATGGTCCAGTAGGCGAATACGCGCGACGGACTCTTGTGATTCGTGATGCCGTGGTCCCACGACGCCCATGACGGAATCCATAGCAATATCAACGCAATTGACAGTGCGGCAAGCGCGAAAATACCCAATGCCCAATCGAAAAGCGGATACCCCAGGACTACCTGATTGGGATCCATGACAAAGGTTCCGCGCGCGTCATCGAGAAGCTGCTGGCCGCAGACAGCACCACCGACAAGTGCAGAGATGAGACTGATCGAGTAGTGCTGCGGGCTCATTCCCCAGATCAAGTTCATGATCGGACCAAGCGCAACTCCGATAAGCGCAGATCTCTCGAGAACGCCGAGATAGGACGGCGGCATTCCGTAGCCGAACTCCTGCGTCAGGGCGAGGGTCAATACGAAGAGGATCGCCAGCAAGGCGAGAATGTTGAGCCAGCGTGCAGCGCCGATCGGCGCGGAGGGCTCACTGCCATGCGAGGCCGATGACGTCGCCGAGCCGTCAGCCGAGGTGTCGTCGCCGGAACCAGACCCAGAACCTGAACCCCCGACCGAGGGCATCTTCGGTTCCTTGGGCGCCTTGGGCATCTTGGGAGACGACGGTGCCTTAGGCATCGTCATCTTGCCACTGGGGAAGCCGACCATCACTACCTACCTTGTCGCGGAAACCGGGCTAATTGAAGATGAAGAAGCCCAGGGTGAGAACCAGTGACCCCAGGGCAGCCGGAACGGTCCACTTCGAACGCCGAATGGCACCGAAGATCACCACTGCCCAGGCAAGGAAAAGGATCACCATGGGGGGCAAACTACCGTGCTCACGAGGAGGGGGCCAGGGATCCCCCTAGATGCCTGGGGGACCTTAGGGCTACCCCTAGCGAAAACTGCGCCGTTGAGGTCAGCCCTGGGAATCAGCGCTTACGAAGGACGTACAGGCTCTGCCCGTCGGTTTCCTGCCCGTACTCGAAACGACTGACCGCTAGGCGCGCGGCATTGACGTGGTCCTCGAAGTGCCAGCGGGCGAACCGTGTGCAGTGCAGGCGGCCCTTCCAGTCGAGTGGGCCGTATCCCTCGGGGTTCTCTTCCCAGCCCGGGACGTCCTCTTCGACAAAGCAGGTCACGAAGGCCATACCGCCGGGCGCTAGGGCCTCGTGGATCAGGCGCAGGTAGGCCGGGGTGTCTTCGTCATTCATGTGAGAGAACACCGAATAGGCGTAGAAGACGTCGACCGAGCCCGGCTCGGCGGCCAAAGTGCGCTCGGGTGAGCCATCGGGGTTGTAGCGCTCATTACTGACGTTGACCAGCGTGAAGCGGTAGCCGGGGGCTGTCAGGTTCTCCTGAGCCCAGCCGAGGACCTCGGGCTGGATGTCGACACCGTGGTAATCGGCCACTCGACCAAAGTGCTCGCGCACGCCGACAGCCAGGCGGCCGGCGCCGCAGCCCCAGTCGTACAGGTTCGACTGCGCGGTGAGCCCTGCGTACTTCTCGAGACGCTTGACGTCCTTGACGGCCGTCTTGATGAAGGCGGCATCGTCCTTGAAGTGCTCACCACCCATGCGGTACTTGCCCGGGGGCAGGGCGTTCTTCGAGGACTTCTTCCGATTCAGCATGGCGCCCAGACTACGCTGCGACACGTGGATGAGCTGTCACGACTGCGCGCAGAACTCGATGTCATCGATTCAGAGATCGTCATCGCAATCGGCGCTCGCCTGGCCAAGGCGCGCGAGATCGGTGCTGCAAAGGCAGCCATGGGATCTGTGGTGCGTGACCCCGCTCGTGAGCGCATCGTCATCGAGGGAGTTCGCACTCAGGCCGAGGCCATCGGCTCGAATGCCGATCTCACCCAAGAGGTCTTCACCATGCTGATTCATGGCGCATTACGCGTACAGAATCACGATCCGTCGAAGGACTGATCACAGGAAGCCGAGTTTGCCGGCCTGTTCCCACAATTCATCGCGCACGCTCGGGTGCGCGGCATTCTCGATGATGTTCCGCGCCTGTTCCGCCTGAGAGTGACCAAAGCACGGAGCAATCCCGTTCTCGGTAGCCACGAAACTGTGCTGGAAACTCGTCACCGGATCATGCAGCAGCGGAACGATGGTTGAGACCTGCGCTTTCGGGTGCCACGACGGCAGTGCGATGAAGGACTGACCCCCGCGTGAATGAAGTGCACCCACGATGAAGTCGGTTGAGCCTCCGAACCCGGAGTAGATCTTTCCCTTGATACGACTGGCATTCGCCTGATCAAGAAGGTCGACTTGCAGGGCTGCGTTCACACTCGTCATGCGCGCCTGCTTCGCAATCTCCGAAGGAGCATTCGTTCGCTCGGTACGCATCAGGCGCACACGCTTGTTGAGGTTTACCCACTCGTAGAGCTCTTGTGAGCCGAAGAGGAATGACGTGGTCAAGGGGATATCGGAATCGAGGCAACCTTGCTTATGGAGATTGAGTACGCCATCACTGAACATCTCCGTCCAGATCCGAAGGCCCTTGTGGTGTGTCAGTGCTGCGAGAACTGCATCGGGCACTGCACCGATGCCTAGCTGCAGGGTGGATTCGTCGGCGACTCGATCCGCAATCCGATCACCGATCTGCATCGAGACGTCATCGATCGCGCCATCGGCGTGAGTGGGCAACGGCTCATCTACTTCGATCAAGTAGTCGATCTCATGGTCGTAGATCTGCGCGTCGCCGTAGGTGTAAGGCATCTGTGCATTCGACTGCACGATCACCAAACCGCCATACGCACGTGCTGCCTCAATGGCTGCGGGCAGGATGTTTACCTCAGTGCCCAGACTGACGGTGTCGTGGCGCTGGCGCGAGGCATGCAGCAGTACGACATCAGGTCGCAATTGCTCGCGGAACATCACAGGCACAAGGCTCAGACGGCACGGGATGTAGTCGAGGCGATCACTACCCCGCATTCCAGGGCCGACAAAGGCCGTCTCGTGGCGCACACCTTCGCGATCGGGGATCGGCTTCTGGGCATTGAGCATGTGCAGGCGGTATTCGGGAACGATGCGATCGAGCTCATCGAGAATGATCGTGGGAGTTGCGAAGTTGCCCGAGGCCACGACGCGCGGATTCTCCGGGAGGCCTTCGAGGATCCCAGCGAGTTGTTCGATCGTGATCTTTCGCATGGATTCAGTCTGCCACCGCGTAAGCACAGGAAACCTTGCTGAAAGTCCCGATGTGACAGAATTCAGACATGTCGCATGAGGTCGCCTGGGGCGATACCAAGGTCTACGTCGCCGGTCATAACGGTCTCGTCGGCTCCGCCATCGTCCGCGCTCTCGAGGCAGCCGGTACCGGAGAGATCATCGGATGGTCTTCCAAGGAGCTCGATCTTCGTGATCGCAGTGCGACCTTCGATGCCATCACTGAGGCCAAGCCCGACATCATCATCGACGCCGCTGCCAAGGTCGGCGGCATCATGGCGAACTCCACGTTTCCCGTTGAGTTCCTTCGCGATAACTCGATGATCCAGACCAACGTGATGGATGCCGCTCACTCGAACAACATCGATCGACTGCTCTTCCTCGGCTCGTCATGCATCTATCCACGACATGCCACGCAACCAATCCGCGAGTCATCGCTGATGACCGGCCCGCTCGAACCGACTAACCAGGCTTATGCGATGGCCAAGATCAGCGGCATCTACTACATCGAGGCACACCGTGAGCAGTACGGCCGCCACTGGATCTCGGCGATGCCGACGAACCTTTACGGCCCGCGCGACAACTTCGATCTCCAGTCTTCTCACGTGCTGCCTGCCTTCATTCGTCGTTTTCATGAGGCAAAGGTCTCGGGCGCACCCACCGTGACTGTCTGGGGAACCGGGGCACCGCGCCGCGAGTTCCTGCATGTCGACGATCTCGCCAACGCGTGCCTGATGCTCCTGTCGAACTACGACTCGGGGCAGACCATCAACGTTGGCTGCGGCGAAGATCTCCCGATCAAGGAACTTGCCGAGACAGTTGCCGATGTCGTCGGCTTCACCGGCACCATCGAGTGGGATTCATCGAAGCCCGACGGCATGCCGCGCAAGCTGCTCGACACTTCGCGCATCAATGCGCTCGGCTGGACCCCGCAAATCTCGCTGCGCGATGGCCTCACCTCGACTTACGCCTGGTACCTCGAGAACGTCGCCTGAGCTGTCATGCCCGACAGCAGCTCACTCGAGGGCAATGAACCGCGTCAGTTGTTCATCGCCGGCCGTAAGTCTGCTCTCATTCGTCTGACGTGCGCCGCGGGCATGCGACCAGCGCTTCTCGAGGTACTCAATACCTATGTCGACTCATTGGCTGACGAACCCGGCACAGAGATGTTCATGGTTCATCTAGATCCCGATGACGAGAACAACGTGTGGCTGTATGAAACCTTTCTCGACGACAACGCGGCCGTCGCGCATCGATCGACCGAGGGCTTCGCGAAGATGATGAATGACATGCCGCCCCTGCTCGAAGGGCCGCCCGCAATCTTGCGCATGGAACCCCTGCGCATGTCTGTCCAGGAGTCCGTGCTCACCGAAGATTGGTCGCTGTAAACATGATTCTCGAGGTTGCTTTCGTTCCCGTGCTCGAAGACCGCAAAGCTGAATTCGAGGTTGCCATCGCTGGTGCGGTCGCAAGCTTTCTCTCGAAGGCCGACGGTTACCTCGGCTACACCGCGCAAGGATGGTGCATCGAGCGACCGAACGTGTTCATGTTCACCGTCGCATGGGAGACCCTCGAGCACCACACAGTCGGCTTCCGCGAGTCAGAACGATTTGCCGAGTGGCGCGCCATCATCGGACCGTTCTTCGATGGCTCACCACTCGTCGAGCACTTCGCCGTGTAACTCACCTCGGCGACAACATATCCGCTAGCTGAACGGCGGACGTTCGTCGAACTTGATACTCACCTTGCCGGCCGCGCGCCACAGTCGCGCGGTCGTGTCGGCATCTTCTTCCGTCACGAGATTGCCCATGACGCGCAGTGCGACCGTCATGAGTCCACGCGAGCGCATGCCCACTGGCCCAAGGGTCGGCAGCAGCTTCGGCACTGTCAGGAAACCGGCGAGACGGCGGGCGATCGAGAAGGCCGTGCCGTATCGCGCACGCAGAATTGGCGCCCACTGCGTCGTGTAATCCATGCGCGAGTTCGCGATCGTGTTCGAGAACAGCTGTGCGGCGAGGTGGCCCGTCTCAAGGCCGTAGTCAATGCCCTCACCGTTCAACGGGTTCACGCAACCGGCCGCGTCACCGACGAGAACCCAGTTCGGGCCGGCGACACCGCTTACTGCGCCGCCCATCGGCAGGAGAGCTGACCACGGATCACGGATCTCGCCCGAGAGCTTCCAGGTCTCGCGCTGCTGATCGGTGTAGTGCGAGATGAGCTGGCGCAGATTGATATCGGCCGGTCGCTTCTCGGTGGCAAGAGTGCCCACGCCGACATTCACGCTGCCGTCGCCCAACGGGAAGATCCATCCGTAGCCGGAAAGAATCTCGTTCTTGGTGCCGCGCAGTTCGAGATGCGACGAGATCCACGGATCATCGCTTCGCTCCGACGTGATGTAACCGCGAGCCGCTACGCCATACGCGGTACCGCGATGCCACTCGCGCCCTAGCTTGCGTCCGAGCTGGCTTTTCGCACCATCGGCCACGATGAGGCGACGGCAGCGGATCTCATGAGTTGAGCCATCATCGAGCTTGAAGGTCACTGAGCGCACCTGACCGTTCTCGAACGTGACGTCGACGGCGCGATGACCCTCGACCGGGGTTGCACCGGCATCCAGGGCGACTTGGCGGATCTGGGTATCGAGCAGCGTGCGGGGTGCAGCGCTGCCGTGACTGGGCAGTGAGCCACCGGGCCAGGGCAGGTAGAGCTCCTGGCCGAAACCAGCGGCGCGTAGGCCCCAGTTGATGGTGCGGCCCTTCAGCCAAGGCGAGAGCCCCAGGGCGTCGAGCTCTGCGATCGCACGCGGAGTGAGGCCGTCGCCGCAGGGCTTGTCGCGCGGGAAGGTTTCCGCGTCAGCCAGCACCACATCAAGGCCTGCGCGAGCTGACCACGCAGCTGCTGAGGATCCGGCCGGGCCAGCACCGATGACGAGAACGTCAGTATCCGCAACCGAGCCCATAATGACTCCATTCTCCTGGGGCACTCGGATTTGAGCCAATCGAGCGTTCAGGCCCAGTAGATTTCGCGCGTGACCACTTCGCCAGTCCCGCCGAAGGTCGCGTCCTTCAGCGTCGTGACCCTCCTCGTGCTGGCTGTCGGCCAGTTCTTGGTCGGTCTCGATATGAGCGTGGCATCAGTAGCCCTGCCGAGCATCGGCCGCGAATTCAACGTGGGCCTGGCTCCACTGCAGTGGACAGTGATGGCCTACATGATCGCCGGCGCCGCTCTGTCGGTACCCGTGGGCGCACTCGGTGACGCGGTCGGTCGCCGCAAGATCTACCTCATCGGCCTGGTGCTCTTTGGCGCTGGCTCGCTGGTGAGCGCCATGGCCACCAGCACTGGCACGCTCATCGCCGGACGAGCTATCGCCGGCGCAGGCTCTGCAGCAATGGCCACCCTCGCGCTCGCGATGCTCACGTCATCGGTTGCCCATGACATGGTCACGAAGATTGTCGGGCTCTGGACGGCAGTGGCCACCGCATCGTCGGCTCTTGGCCCGCTCATCGGTGGTCTTCTCGTTACTGCTTTTGGCTGGCGCAGCGTGTTCGCCATCAACATCGTTCCGATTGTCGGCCTCGTGCTGTTCGTGCTCTTCAAGTTCAAGATCAAGGAGACTCCGCGGGGAGGACGCATCGACTGGTTCGGTGCCGGCTTGCTCACTGCCGCTCTCGTGCTCGTGTGCACGGGTCTGTCGCAAGCGGAGTCGGAGAAGTTCTCGAGCCCGCAGGTATGGGGTCCGGTCGTTGCAGGTCTCGTGGTCGTTCTCGTCATGGTGTTCCAGCAGAAGCGCTCGTCGGCTCCGATGGTTCCGTGGAAGCTGCTGAAGGCAGCCCCGATTCCCGCAACGATCGTCTTGCTCATCGTGCTCGGCATGACACTTTCCGGATCGATGATGCAGCAAAACCTGCTGCAGCAGAACATCCTCGGCTTCTCGCCCGCCCTTGCAGGCGTCGTTGGCCTTGGCGCGTCGATCTTCTTTATTGCGTTCTCGCCCGCATCACCGTTCATCGCCGATCGCATTGGCCTTCGTGTGGTGTCGTTCATCGGTCTGTTGCTCGCGGCCGGCGGCACGTTGATGCTGTCGGGCATCAAGGTCGACACCGGGCCGTGGTACATCGCAATCGCGTTCTCGATTATGGGCATCGGTCTCGGCCTATCGATGCCCGCGGTCTCCGGTGCAGCGATGTCGTCGACTCCCAAGGACGACATGGGTTCAGTCTCTGGCGTCATCGGACTTTCCGGGCAGGTCGCCTCAGTACTGGGTATCGCTGTCGTCGGGTCAATCGCAGCGGCACGCACACTCGCTGCCTGGACGGGGCTAGCCCCGCAAGCGGCTCAGACCGACTCCGTGGAAACACTTGTTACCTCAGGTAACGCCGGCGAAGTCGCTCGACAGGCCGGTGCCGCGGCAGGTCACGCTGCAAGCCAGGCTTTCGTCACCGGTGTCAGCGAGACATTCCTGATCGCCACGGCAGGTCTCGTTATTGCTGCAGTAGCTGCCTTCTTCCTGATGCCGAAGAAGGCCGAGGGCAAGGTTGTCGTTCCTGCGCCTACTGCGTAACGAGAACTGAATCCTTCGGCCTCGTTCGATCCAGGAAATCCAGCCACCAGCCCGACCACACAGCGGTCACGAACGCATGCGGGTGAAGGGCCAGGCGCTCGTGATCCTTCTGCACTACCTCGCGCATGCGATCCAGGCGATCACCTGCGGGCAAATCGAGGGTGGCAATGATCTCCGGCACCTTGACGAGTTCATCACTTCGACCGATCAGCGTTCGAAGGGTGTCACCGGCAAGCAAGGAGTCCTGGAGCCAGGCCTGATTCGCCTCGAGAGTGCTGATCTCTGGCGTGACGGTGTGGGCAGTCATGAAGGACGCGTCCAAGGTGTCGTGATACGCCTGAAGTGAGAGCAGGGCGTTTGCACGCTTGGCATCGAGTGAATCACCAGAGGCCCGGCCGGTGATTACATCACGCACACCATCGATGTACGCCTGCATCTGCGTCATCGCTACCTTGCCCGTGGAAGCGATGAGCCCGCTGATTCCTCTCGGGAAGATGGCAAAGGTCAGGACAACCGCGACCAGAAGGCCAATGGCGATATCGGTCAAGCGACTTAGAGCGGTGTAGGTCGTCGGAGGCCAGGTGAGGAGTGAGACGTTGATGATCGCGAATGGTGAGAATGCAAATTGCGCGTAAGTGATGCTCTTGCTCTGGGCGTACTTCGCGATGAAAGCGGTGATCGCCAGCAGCGCTAAGAACAGCGGTTGGCTCGGCGTAATCAGCACCAGCAACGCTCCGACGAGAATGCCGGCGACTGTGCCACCCATCGTCTTCAGAGCAAGGCGACCCGTTTGTGGGCTGGTGAAGCTCAATTGGAGAATCGAAATCGTGGCCAGCACCACCCAGAAGCCATGCTTGAGTCCCATGCCCTGAGCAACGCCCACGGCGACTGAGGCCGCGATTCCGGTGCGCAGGGCATTTCTGAACCACGGTGAGCTGAACCGAAGGTTCACTCGGAGCAGTTCCAGAGGCGAACTCGACTCGAAGGCTCCGAGCTCAGGCATGGTCGATGTTCGGCCTCGTGAGCGCAGTGCGAGCCACTGCATCACTGCGGCACCGATGGCGATGAGTCGAATGGGGTAATGGGCTCGAAGAGCATCGAGGGTCTTGACCGGATTTTCGGCAAGGCCCTTGGCGCACCACTCCTGGGCGTCCGTGAGATCACGATGACGCAATGCATCCATGTCGACGGGTACCGGGATTTCGGATTCACCCGCGAGAATCGAAGCGGCCGAATCAAAGACTTCCGCACTGGCATCCGCCAACAGTTCGATATGCGAGTCGGGGCCAAGGTCTTCGGTCGACAGTGCGAGATTCGTCGATGTTTCGGCATATTGCACCATTTGCAGGAGAGCTCGAAGTCGACGAGTCATTGATCCAGGGCGCGTGGAGCTACCGACAGTTTGCTTCTGAATCTCCTCGAACGCTGCCACGAGCCCCGCTCTACCTTCGCCAGAGTGCGAGTTCGCCTGGTAAAGCCGGGTCAGGTTGGCAGCCGCCTTGCACCAGTCGGCCAAGGCATCGCGAGTCAAGGTGACACGTTCACGTGGTAGCACGACCGAAGCGGCAATGATCGCGACTGCGCATCCGATGAACCAGCCCGCGAGGTAATCACCTAAACGCGACGGCGTTGCCGGGAGAAGCACAGGGAGGAAGAAGGCAAGTTGTAAGATCGGAAGAGCACACGTCTGAACTCCAGTCACCGATGTTTATCTCGTA